>NZ_OZ252014.1:606250-909375 GCF_965247405.1 Ekhidna sp. | reverse complement strand
AATTAGATGAGTAAACAGGAATACAAAAGCAAGTGAGTAGACAATCCCAAGCCCAGTGACTGCCATATCGAAATTCCACCATTCAAATGCAAACCCAATGACCAGCAATAAAGACCCAAGTCGTAAATAAACATCACGTAGAAACGAAGGAAAGATCACTTTCATGATTGTTCTACTGTAATTGAAGAACAGGTCAAACAGGCTATTGGCTACAATAATGATGGCGGTAATTGAAAGATAGTTTACATATGTAGGAGCAGTATCTACATACCTTGAAGCGATAAGATCTTTCATTGAGTAACCAACAGCGATGATAAGTACATTCCCTATAAGCGTTATCAAAAACAAAAAGCTAAAAAATCGATTCCTGCTTGTTTCTTGAAATGAAGGGAAAAATTTGATAAAGGAACTCCCCATTCCAAATGATGAAATAGGAGATACCATCATCGCATTTGCAGTGATAAGTGTGAAAAGTCCAATCTGGAAAAGGTCAAGATACTCTGCCCGAAAATAGAGTGTATTTAGATAGCCAACGACCACTCCCAAATAAGAGAGAACTGTTCCCCAAAAACTTTGCTTAATGACTACTCCCACAGGCTCGAATTAGAAAAACCACAATTTAATGGAAAGGGCAATCACCATAACCAGCAGTATCATTCGAATTAACTTATCACTTTTGCCAACAGACCATCGGCTGCCGATCCATGCACCCACAGAGTTCCCAGCGGCAAGCGTAAGTCCATATTCCCAGCGGATTTTATCTTCCAGGTAGAAAACGATGACAGCAGCAATGGTGTAGCAAAGAATGACAAATACCTTGATGCTATTTGTTTTAGCCATATTGAAGCCATGAATGCTGGTGAGTGTGGCTATGATCAAAAAGCCAATTCCTGCCTGAATGAAGCCTCCATAAATACCTAAAAAGAAAAAAGCGAAAACGCTTATCCATGTTTTTTTCTTATTGATTATCTCACTTGGATCAATGTTGATAGATGGACGGAAAATGGAAATAGCCATGACCACCAGCATAACCACTGCCAGAATACGGTTAAATACCTTGTCACCTATGTCTACGGCAATGTTCGATCCAATGATGGCGCCTATTATGGCAGGTATAGCAACGTAGATAGCAAAAGGGAAAACGTAAACACCTTTACTTCGATACCCCGCAACTGAAAAAATATTCTGTATAAAAATGGCTACCCGATTGGTGCCATTGGCTTCTGCAGAGGGTAAACCCATGAAAATAAGAAGAGGCATAATAAGTAGAGATCCACCCCCTGCTATACTATTAACAAAACCAGCAAATGCGCCGGCGAAAACCAAAAGAATTCCTTCAAGTACTGACATTTAAAGCTTGTAATCTGTGAGTTTGCAATCTAATTCATCAGTACAATCGGCAAGTAATTCTAAATGGTTTTTTGATTTGGCTGGGTGAATTTCAAGCGGGCACATTTCTACTAAAGGGACAAGCGTAAACCGTCTTTCAGGAATACCTGGATGGGGGATCGATAAATTTTCCAGGTTTACCATTTGATCATGATAATAAAGGATGTCAATGTCGATACACCGCTCGCCAAACTTTTCTTTTCTGATTCTGCCTAGAGATTTTTCAATGTCAAGAATAGTTCCCAAAAGTTCGCTTGGTCCTTTTGAGGTTTCGATCTGAAGAATAACATTTAAAAACCAATCCTGATTCTGCTTCCCCCAGGGTTCTGTTTCGTAAATTGAAGATTCATCAATCACCTGGATGCCTTCCGTAATGAGAAGCTTCTCAGCCTCTTTGAGGTACTCCAACCGATTGCCCATATTGCTACCCAATAGCAGGTAAATTCCGTTCATCTAGTTTCTTGATCTATTGTTTGCAAACCTCGTCTTACTTTTGCGAATTATCAATAATGACACAGTAAGGATTTGTCTGTTGTCATTAGATGCAAACTAAACGTATCAAATACATATACATGGCATTTTTAAGAAATCTCCTTGCCACGATCGTTGGCCTAATTATTTTTTCGATCCTCGGATTCTTCCTTTTGATTGGAATAGTGGCTTCCGCCTCTGCTGATGAGGTGCCAACGGTAAAAAGCAATTCAGTGCTTTATTTTCCAATGACGGGCCTATTGCAAGAGAAGGCAGTAGATGATCCGTTTCTTACTGCATTTGCTGATGCCCCGCCAGTTCAGAGTCTGTTGGATATCATCACAGCTATTGATCGGGCTAAAACGGATGACCGCATCAAGGGCATATACATTGAGCCCATGTATTTGGCCGGAAGCTATGCTGGATTACAGGAAATTAGAGATGCGCTGTTGGATTTTAAAGAGTCAGGAAAGTTTGTTTACGCATATGGAGAGTATATCAGCGAATCAGACTTTTATGTTGCCTCAGTAGCTGATAGTTTGTTTTTGAATCCAACCGGCGCAATAGAATTTAATGGGCTGGATGTAAATATCACCTTCTGGAAAGGGATGTTTGACAAACTGGATATTCAGCCTGAGGTATTTAGGGTAGGTGAATTTAAAAGCTATGTAGAACCATACATCCGAAAGGATTTAAGCCCGGAAAACAGACTTCAGTACAGCGAATTGCTGGCATCCATGTACAAAACGTACCTATCGAATGTGTCTAATTCAGTACGGATCCCAATAGAGAAATTGGAGAATATTTCTGATCAGATGAATATAAATCTTCCTCAGGATGCCGTAGATATCGGATTAATCCACAAACTGGGCTATGAAGATGAGTTGAAAAGTGTAATGAAAAAGAAACTCGGATTGGCCGAAGACAAGAAGCTTCGAACCATGAAGATGAATAAATACATCCAGGCAACCGAGACAATGGATAACTACTCCAGCAACCGAATTGCTGTGATAGTTGCGGAGGGTGACATTGTAATGGGTGGTGATGAAGGGATCGTTGGGGAGACATATGCCGAAGAGATCCGGAAAGCACGAAACAACGATCGGGTTAAAGCCATCGTGATGCGGGTGAACTCCGGAGGTGGTAGTATGACTGCCTCTGATATGATCTGGAGAGAACTGATGTTGACCAAAGGAAAGAAACCGATTATCGCCTCTATGGGAGGAGCAGCTGCGTCAGGAGGATATTACATCGCCATGCCAGCAGATACCATTATCGCTCAGCCAAACACCATCACTGGTTCAATTGGAATTTTCGGGATGTGGTTCAATTTCGGTGAGTTTTTAGAGAATAAAATTGGAATAACACATGATGTAGTGAAAACCGGTGAATATTCAGATATCTACACTGTTACACGACCGCTCAGAGATTCTGAACGAGCGATAATCCAGCGTGGCGTTAATGAAGGGTACGAAGTATTCACACAGAAAGTAGCAGATGCCCGTGGAATGGCACAGGATGAAGTAAAGAAAATTGCCAGTGGCCGAGTGTGGAGTGGCGAACAGGCACTTGAAAATGGTTTGGTTGATCAGATAGGCAGCTACAAAGACGCGATAGAATTAGCAGCAAAGGCAGCAGGTATTGAAGATGATTATTCCGTGTCTCACTATCCTAAGCAAAAGCCATTCATTGAAGAAGTATTAGAAAAAATGAATGCCAAAGTGCAGTTCACCTTATTTGGGATGGACACTGATCCGGTAACCAAGGCGGTGAAAGAACTAAACCAGCATAAAGGGCTGCAAGCTAGAGTGCCTGGAAATGTGGAGGTGAGATAGTATTTCTTTCAACTGATTTGTTTATTCTTTCAAAATAATGTCAAAGTTGAGGTTCATAGTAAGCTATGAACCTCAACTTTTTAATCCTCCATCAATCGTTTTTTCAGCGCTATCAAATTCCGTTTTCTAGGAATGTGCATTGCTTTGCGCTCCCATCGTACCAGGAAAAAAGCAAGCGCAAACATCCCGATGATGAGCAGCCACTTTTCGATATCCGCTCCGAAGTATAGCATTTTTCCCAATGAGAAAATACCGACTGGGATTAAATAATAATAGATCATGAGGGTTGCAATTCGGACCATTGAATCGCTATTGGCAATCGCATGATCCAACTCACCCATCATAGATCGGTCAAATGTGTTTTCTTTTGCCTTTCTCTTATTGCGGAAATATATCAGGAAAACAACTGTCAGTGCCATAATTGTTGCTCCCGCATAATCCCATGGACCTTCTTTATCCAGTATTGCATCTGTAAATAAAATGACTGATACGGTACTGTTGATGATCATCAGCATGATTTCTACCAAATTGATCCGCTTGCCGGCAGCAGCTTTTTTGCGACTGATGCTTTTATGTAAGGCGCTTTCGTTGATTGCATACATGGTTTCTCCTGTTTGTTCGTTCCAGATTTTTTGCATTTCCTCAAACTCCATAGTTGTATTGTTTAGAGTTGTTCACTAATTGTTTTTTGATCCGGTGAATTTTCACCCCGATGTTGCTTTCAGAGATTCCCATCATTTGAGACATTTCTTTGTAGCTATAGCCATCCAGGAGTAAGAGCGTGAGCGATCGATCGATTTCATTAAACTGCTTGATTTGATCATACAACCAGGCAATGCGCTCATCCAGAGGTTCATTTTTGGCTTCAAGAATATGACCGACTTTGTCTACTTCCTGATGTCCATTCAGGTGCATTTTTTCCTTGGTGCTCCATTTAATCGCCGTATTCAGTGCGATACGATAGAGCCAGGTAGAAACAGCCGATGAACCTTTAAAATTGGGAATTGAACGATACATCTGCAGGCAGATATCTTGAAAAAGGTCATTTTGATTATCTGTGGTGAAAGCGTAAGCACGTATTACTTTGAACAATAGTGCCCGGTAATCACCCAGCCATTCTGTAAAAATTTGTCGTTGTTCGCTTTCTTTCATTTCCGAATCGTTACCCCACTAGTCCGGAGAAGGAGAGATTTATTACAAAGAATTTAAATTTTGTCAGATGTGTCCCCCTAAGAGGACTGTATGGGCGATTTGTAATAATCTAATTTTCCCTCAACCCAACTGCTCTTCAATGCTTTTGGTTACCGAAGACTTTACGTCTCCTGTATGGGCAGTTGATTTATTTTCAATCAGCATGATCTGGCATTCGTCTTTTGATGAAACCCGATGATTGACCCCTTTCTTCACGATATAGAAATCTCCCTCCCTCATTTTAAAAGGATCTTTACCTTCTTCTTCAAACAACAATTCGCCTTTCAGGATGAAAAAAGCTTCATCCTCGTTTTTATGATTGTGCCAGGGGATGTCTTCACCTTTGATTTTAGCAACTTTTACGTACACATCATTCACTTCACCAATCACTTTAGGAGAGAAGTATCCGGATACTTTTGAAAGATAATCTTGAATATTCATAGTATAAATATACAGTGAATGTCAGTCTGAGCTTGCCGAAGACTACTTTTGCACTATGCCCATTCTCGACTTGATCGTAACACCGGAAGTTGGATTTGATTCCGCTAATCTGGAAGCACACCTGAAGCAGCTTGGACACCTGGATAAAGGTCAGTATGTAGATATACTTCGCCGGTCTGTGGATGCCAGACAAAAAAAAATTAAGATCAACCTTCGGGTAGAGGTGAGAGACACTCCACCTGAGGTCGAGTATGTTGAGTATTTCAAAGAAGATCACAACGTAAAAAATGCGGATCCGGTCATCATTGTAGGAGCCGGGCCAGCCGGATTATTTGCTGCAATTAAAGCGATTGAAGGCGGACTCAAACCAATCATACTAGAGCGAGGCAAGGATGTAAGAGCACGAAGGAGAGACTTGGCGGCTATCAACAAAGAGCATATCGTTAATCCGGAAAGTAATTATTGCTTTGGAGAAGGTGGAGCCGGCACCTATTCAGATGGTAAATTGTATACCCGCTCCAAAAAACGAGGTAGTATACGTCGGGTATTTGAGATTTTAGTCGCTCATGGGGCCACTCCTGAAATTCTGTTTGAAGCGCATCCACACATTGGCACCAACAAACTCCCAAAGCTGGTGACAGCTCTGAGAGAAGCCATTGAAGCAGCGGGCGGTGAAGTTCATTTCAATACGAAGGTGACAGACTTTATCCTTGAAAATGGAGAAATGAAAGGTGTTGTAACAGAGAAAGGAGAGGTGAAAGGTGTTGCGGTTGTGTTAGCTACGGGTCATTCTGCACGAGATATTTTTCGTTTATGTCAAGACAAAAAAATAAAGGTTGAGGCCAAGCCCTTTGCACTTGGCGTACGAATTGAACATCCTCAGCAGTTGATTGATCGAATTCAATATAAATGTGAAGATCGAGATGAATATCTGCCAGCTTCAGCGTACTCGCTGGTTTCTCAAACCACTTTGAAAGGAAAAGAGCGAGGTGTTTTCTCTTTTTGTATGTGTCCGGGTGGCTTTATTGTTCCGGCCGCTACCTCACCTGGAGAACTGGTAGTCAATGGCATGAGTCCATCTAGGAGAGATAGCAAATACGCCAACTCCGGTTTGGTGGTAGCAGTTGAGTTAGAAGATATCCCGGAATTTCATAAATATGGAGTACTGGCTGCAATGGAGTTTCAGTCAGCAGTAGAAAAACAAGCCTGGAAAATGGGAGGCAAGAGCCAGGTAGCTCCCGCTCAAAAGATGGTAGACTTTGTCAATGGTAAAGTATCCGACAGTCTTCTGGATACTTCCTACCAACCCGGACTACAATCGGCAGATATGGCGGAAGTTTTGCCTTCATTTATTGCCAAGCGTTTACGACAGGGATTTCAATATTTCGGTAAAAAGATGCGAGGCTATCTGACAAATGAAGCGCAAATAATCGGTGTTGAAAGTCGTACTTCATCACCCGTTCGAATCCCTCGCGATAGAGAAACATGTGAGCACGTAGAAATCAAACGATTGTTTCCGTGCGCCGAAGGAGCCGGCTATGCTGGCGGTATTGTCTCGGCTGCCATGGATGGTGAGCGATGCGTGAAGGGGGTTTTACAACTGTATAAAACTCAGCATTCTAAACAATAGCCTCGTGTTGTAAATACAAATCTACCTTCTTTTAAAGACTGTTTTTAACCGATTTTATCATTTTCTTACTTGAGTTTGTTCATTGATAATAAGGTCCCTATCCTATAAAATCATCACTACATCGAATTGATTTTTCAGATCAGATTATCATTTAGGGAATGGTTTATTTTTGGAGGTAATCCACTTAGTTAAAAAGACCTTAGTCATGAAACCATTAAAGAGACCTCACCTAGTTACACTTGTCGTAGTATTTCTCTTATCCATTTTTTCACTCAGTGCCCAGGAATTTACAGCGGGAATTAACACTGAAACTCCAAATCCAAACGCAGTATTGCATCTGGTATCTCCTAATGGAGATCAAGGTTTGATGATTCCTGCATTAACCAATGCACAAAGAGGTGCGATGGGGCTGGCAGTAGCTGACAAAGGTTTGTTGGTGTTTGATTCAGACGATGATGTGTTTTATTTCTGGGATGGAGCAGGATGGGTTGCTTTAAATGTGCCCGCATCAATTGCTGATGGAGTAGATTGGACAGAACTAACTGGAATCCCAGCTGGATTCGCTGATGGTACAGATAATGGATTAACTGTAGTTACGAGTGCAGACATAACCGATGGGACTATAGCTACCGCTGATGTTGCAAACCTTGCCATTACAAATGCTAAGATCAACGATGTAGCAGTTGGAAAAATCACTGGAGCACCTAATCTAGATACAGATGCAACCAATGATGTGGCAGTCGGTACCAGTCCTGCAGCAGGAGATGTCTCTGGAAGTTATACCGCAGGTTTTACCGTGGATCAGGTAGGCGGCCAGACAGCAGCGAACATAGCATCCGCTACTACCACCGTAAACAGTGCTCCGGCATTGGATACCGATACAAGCGATGACTTGGCATTAACGACCAACCCAGCGGCGGGAGATGTGAGTGGAAATTACAGTGTAGGATTGACTGTAGACCAGGTAGGTGGCCAGACAGCAGCTAATGTAGCAGCAGCTACTACCACAGTAAACAGTGCTCCAGCTTTAGATACCGATACAAGCGATGACTTAGCATTAACGACCAACCCAGCGGCGGGAGATGTGAGTGGAAATTACAGTGTAGGATTGACCGTGGATCAGGTAGGTGGCCAGACAGCAGCTAATGTAGCAGCAGCTACGACCACAGTAAACAGTGCACCGGCATTGGATACCGATACAAGCGATGACTTGGCATTAACGACCAACCCAGCGGCGGGAGATGTGAGTGGAAATTACAGTGTAGGATTGACTGTAGACCAGGTAGGTGGACAGACAGCAGCCAATGTAGCAGCTGCTACGACCACTGTAAACACAGCTCCTTCTTTAGATTTAGATACTTCGGATGATGTTCTTACTGGAGCTAACCCAGCAGCAGGAGATGTTTCTGGTAGTTATACCGCAGGTTTTAGCGTGGATCAGGTGGGCGGCCAGACAGCAGCGAACATAGCATCCGCTACTACCACAGTAAACAGTGCTCCGGCATTGGATACCGATACAAGCGATGACTTGGCATTAACGACCAATCCAGCGGCGGGAGATGTGAGTGGAAATTACAGTGTAGGATTGACTGTAGATCAGGTAGGTGGACAGACAGCAGCCAATGTAGCAGCTGCTACGACCACCGTAAACAGTGCACCAGCTTTAGATACCGATACAAGCGATGACTTAGCATTAACGACCAATCCAGCAGCGGGAGATGTGAGTGGAAATTACAGTGTAGGATTGACTGTAGACCAGGTAGGTGGACAGACAGCAGCTAATGTAGCAGCCGCTACGACCACTGTAAACACAGCTCCTTCTTTAGATTTAGATACTTCGGATGATGTTCTTACTGGAGCTAACCCAGCAGCAGGAGATGTTTCTGGTAGTTATACCGCAGGTTTTACCGTGGATCAGGTAGGCGGCCAGACAGCAGCGAACATAGCATCCGCTACTACCACAGTAAACAGTGCTCCGGCATTGGATACCGATACAAGCGATGACTTGGCATTAACGACCAATCCAGCGGCGGGAGATGTGAGTGGAAATTACAGTGTAGGATTGACTGTAGATCAGGTAGGTGGACAGACAGCAGCCAATGTAGCAGCTGCTACGACCACCGTAAACAGTGCACCAGCTTTAGATACCGATACAAGCGATGACTTAGCATTAACGACCAATCCAGCAGCGGGAGATGTGAGTGGAAATTACAGTGTAGGATTGACTGTAGACCAGGTAGGTGGACAGACAGCAGCTAATGTAGCAGCCGCTACGACCACTGTAAACACAGCTCCTTCTTTAGATTTAGATACTTCGGATGATGTTCTTACTGGAGCTAACCCAGCAGCAGGAGATGTTTCTGGTAGTTATACCGCAGGTTTTACCGTGGATCAGGTAGGCGGCCAGACAGCAGCGAACATAGCATCCGCTACGACCACTGTAAACGGTGCTCCAGCTTTAGATACAGATGCTACTGATGATTTAGTCTCCGGATCAAACATTTCATTGCTAACAAATGATGCAGGCTTTATCAGTGGAGAAGTTCAGGATTTAACTGATGTATTAACGCTCGACCCGGATGCAGGAGGGTTGGGTATTACGAATTTGGCAGATCCAACGCTTGCCCAGGATGCAGCGACTAAGAACTATGTAGACACCCAGGGCTTTATAAGCGGAGAGGTTCAGGATTTAACTGATGTATTAACACTTGATCCGGATGCAGGAGGGTTAGGGATAACCAATCTGGCAGATCCAACCCTTGCTCAGGATGCAGCGACTAAGAACTATGTTGATACCCAGGGTTTTATCAGTGGAGAGGTTCAGGATTTAGCTGATGTATTAACGCTCGATCCGGATGCAGGAGCATTAGGAATAACCAATTTAGCAGATCCAACGCTAGCACAGGATGCGGCGACAAAGAATTATGTAGACACCCAGGGCTTTATCAGCGGAGAAGTTCAGGATTTAACTGATGTATTAACACTTGATCCGGATGCCGGAGGCTTAGGAATAACCAATCTGGCAGATCCAACGCTTGCACAGGATGCAGCGACTAAGAATTACGTTGACACCCAGGGCTTTATCAGCGGAGAAGTTCAGGATTTAACTGATGTATTAACGCTTGACCCGGATGCAGGAGGTTTGGGTATTACAAATTTGGCAGATCCAACCCTTGCTCAGGATGCGGCGACTAAGAACTACGTTGACACCCAGGGCTTTATCAGTGGAGAGGTTCAGGATTTAGCTGATGTATTAACGCTCGATCCGGATGCAGGAGCATTAGGAATAACTAATTTAGCAGATCCAACGCTTGCTCAGGATGCAGCAACGAAGAATTATGTTGATACCCAGGGATTCATTACAAGTGAGATTCAGGATTTAGCTGATGTATTAACGCTCGACCCGGATGCAGGAGCATTAGGAATAACCAATTTAGCAGATCCAACCCTTGCCCAGGATGCGGCGACAAAGAACTACGTAGATACTCAAGGCTTTATAACAGCAGAATCTCAGGATTTAACTATAACTGGCAATACCCTTGCAATAACTGGAGATCCCAATACAGATGTTAACCTTTCTTTTAATGCACCTACAGATGGAGATGTTTTAACCTGGGATAATACCAACAGCCGATGGGACGCATTGGCTCCTACCGGACTCATTCTTCCTGAGACACAATCACTTAGTGAAGTAGGCCCATTGTTAGATTTAACAAACACTGGCGGAGGATCTACCAATGTCTTGACCAATAGTGGCAATGGTGATGTGCTACAACTCAATCAAAACAGTACAGGAGCAGGACGTGGAATTTACCTCCAAATGGCCAATACATCAGATGATATTGGACTAGATATCAATTTCAATAATACCGGATCAACAGCAAACGCAATTGATGTTGACTATCTAGGAACGGGTCATGCTGCATATTTCACAGCAAATGCAGCAACCAATTCTGTTGTATTCATTGAGAACTTCAATAACGTTGGGGCAGCATTAACCCTTAATCAAGTAGATGCAACCACCACAACACTTCTCGATTTCAGAGATCAAGGGGGAACGGTAGCGACTGTTGAAGATGATGGTACGATTACTGGAAACAACCTGATTTCTAATACTGCAATTGGTATAGGTACAGCAGCCCCTGGGGTAGCTCTTGATGTACAAAGCACGGATGCAGTTCAATTTCCAGTTGGTACTACAGGTGAGCGCCCAGGAACCCCAAGTGATGGAATGATTCGATATAATTCGACTCTTGGAGGATTCGAGGGATATGTCTTAGGTGCATGGGGACCTATAGGAGGTGGGCTTACCTTACCTTTTCAGGATCTTTCATCATCGAATCCATCAGGGGGATTGTTTGATGTATTGAATAATGCCGGCTCTGCTCCCGGGGTTCAATTTGGTACTGTTTCAGGTACAGAGCCAGCGGTTCAGGCTTATTCCACGGCCGGAGGTAATATCGGAGGTTCCATTGGATTTGCAGCTGAAAATGATGTGACAGACCTTCAAAATGGTGCAATCATAAGAGCCGACATTAGTGATAACACTGCCGGAACATTTACGAGTGATTTAGTTTTTGAAACAAGCGATGCTGGTTCCATCAATCGAGCGATGACAATTCTTGCTAGTGGGGATATCTTTTTTCCTGAAGGGGTGAATCGACAATTATCCATAGAAAACTCAACAACTGGGGCAGGCGGTGCACTTGCTTTAAGCGCGGGTGATGGAGATGCTTCATCAGATGGAGGTGATTTATTTTTATATGGAGGTCAGGGTTTTGATTTTGGTGGTAATGTAGCTCTATCAGCTGGTAATGCTACGAATGCATCAGGGATTGGTGGTGATGTGCTTTTGCAGCCAGGAGGTTCAGCAAACCCCCAAAATCATGGAATTGTTGATATTCAGGGTTCTTCCGCTTTAAAACTTCCTGCTGGACTTGACGGTGAAAGACCATTAACAGGAATTCAGGGGATGATTCGATATAATACGACTTCAGGGCAGTTTGAAGGATATGATGGTTCCTGGAACCCACTTGGAGGTAATGCCTCAGCGCTAATAGACAATCCATTCACTGAAAACCTGATTGCTGGATTTGGTGCCGGTAGTAGTTTGATGGCGGGTGGAGATAGAAACGTATTGATAGGTGAAAATTCAGGAAGTGGAATCACTACAGGAACGGATAACGTAACTGTGGGACGAAACGCAGGTCTAACTTTAACAACTGGCTTTGGAAACACATTAGTGGGCTCTGGAGCAAGTGCAGGCGCCACAACGCAGGATGTAGTCGGAATAGGTGATAATGCATCGGTTCCCGGTAGTGGTAGTATAGCAATAGGTCAAAATTCGCAGGCCAACAACATCGATGGGATTGCATTAGGTAGAAGTGCCCAATCCAATGCTGATGACGCCATTGCAATTGGTACGCTCACTAATGCAGTCAATCCAAATACTATCATTTTAGGTGATGGCACGAACTCAAACTATAATGTTGGTATTGGAACACAAGATCCAAGAGCACCTTTTCAAATTGGCGGTGAGCTTGGAATGGGTCATTTTCGAAATGACACAGAAACAATTTTAGGAGATGCTATTCTATCCAATTTGTATCCTGATTATACTAGTGCTACAGATAATCAGCTTCGACGCACAAATACAGATTCAGCTTCATTTATCTTCTTTGATGATGGAGAAATACTGTTTATGAATGTCATAAATGGTGCAGCTGATACTCAACTTGATTTATCTGATGCAGGTACGGATGTAAGCAGCTGGATGGGGATGCGCAACGATGGAAACATTGATATAGGTGAAGGTATAATCCTTGGATCTCCTGATCCTGGTGATGAACAACCCGGAATGATCCAATGGACAGGTGGTGATTTTGAAGGAAATACAGATGGTACACCAGGTGGATGGGTAAGTCTGACAGGAGGAGGAGGTTTTTCGCTTCCGTATAATCCGGGTCCTCAAGCATTTGCATCTACCCTATTCAATCTTACTCAGCAAGATGCCGCAAATGGTACCGCATTTTTTGAAATTGATAATGCCACAAGTGATGTATCCACACTGGTTGTTCTTAACAATGGTAGTGGTATTAATTCAAATGCGATAGAGGCTCGAAACGACGGTGGTGGAGATGCAGGAGATTTTGCTGTCGTTGGTGGTGGTGGAGGAACCGCAGTATCAGCCTCGACTGATGGTACTGGCCCAGCTTTGAATGCATTGAAAGCAGTGGGTGGTACAGGCCCGGCAGCATTCATTTCAAATGATGGTTCAGCCGGATCATCTCTTCAGATCAATTTGACCGATATAACAAATTCAAGTCCGGCATTGGAGTTATTTAATGCCGGAACAGGACCGGACATTCAAGCTGCATCGGGAGCCTTCACTGTTGACAACAGTGGGGGAACTTCAATTAACCCAAGTGCAGCCACTGATGGATTATTTATCAATCAAAACAATGCGGCCAGAGGTATAGCAGTCAATATGAACGGAGGAACCTCTCCTGGCCTGGAAGTGGCTGCCAGTGGTGGGGCTTCCATTGTTACCGATGGCGATGTGGGGATAGGGATCAATGCCCCTTCACGCGAGCTTCATTTGCATAATAGCACTGGAGGTATATCCTTTCAGATGACCAATCAAGCCAGTGTGGGAACAGCTGCCAATAATGGATTTGTTATAGATTATAATGATACAGATCAAACGGTTGACTTCATTCATTTTGAAGGTAATGACTTTGCTTTTGGAGATGGTGTGAGAAATCTCTACATCGATAATGCCAATAACCGGGTTGGTATTGGAACAGAAACACCACAGGGGGCTTTAGATGTAAATGTTGGAGTAGGGTCCTCGTATATCAGTGCGAATAGTAACGTTACTTCGGGCTTGTTACAAATTCGGCAGGATGATGCAACAGCCAGTGGGGATGCAAGTATAAGATTTGATTTATCTCAAGGGCCTGCTCAGTTGGCAGTAATGGGTATTGATAGAACAGATGGCAACACGTTTAAAATTGCTATGGGATCTATTATGACGGATGGGAATGCTGACTTTGCTATAACTCCTTCTGGAGATGTGGGTATTGGAACAGCTACTCCTGGTTCACGATTGGACGTAAATGGGGATGCCAATATTATTGCAGATGCTACAGTTGGAAACCTGATATCAACTCCACTTAATGACAACACCGTAGATGGAGCGGTCGCGGCAGATTCGAGAATTGTGGTCTTGACTGTGGATGATACAATTACAGATATTAATACCGTAGCTGATGGTAAAGAAATAATCATCGTTTGCGGCGGTGGAGTGAATGCTACTATCCAAAATAGTGGCACCATTCAGCTCGATGGATCATTGGGTAATTTCAATATGATCCCGGGGAATACCATACATCTTGTATACATTACCAGTCTAGGATCTTGGGTAGAGATTTCAAGAGCACAATAAAAGGCATGAGAAGCTTACTCACATTAACACTCGTTACGCTGGCTATTTGGTCAAACGCCCAGTCCATTACACTAGGTGAATCCACCTCCGTATATATTGGTGACGGCACGGTTTTCTTTTTCGGAGGCAATACTGCTTTTAATGGAACTGTAAGCAATCAGGGAACCATCGTCAGCTACAGCGATATGGACTTTGTCCTGAATACAGATATAGGAAATATCAAGTTCACAGGTAGAAATGATCAAAATCTCAACGGTGATACCTTAGATGTGGGTGACTTTATCGTAGACAAGCAAGGTAAACTCACTCTGCTAACCGACCGAGTACTTGTTTCAGGCGCTTTGGAAACGGTTAATGGAGTCATTGATGCGGAAGATGAGGACGATATTCTGGTGACAGGTAGCTCGCAGGGGAGCGGGCAGGGATACGTTGAAGGTAAACTAGTAGGACTCTCTCAGGGAGGGCCAGTCACATTTCCAATGGGGGTTAATAATGCCCCAAACTACGTGACTATTTCTGATTTACCTGTCAACACGGTTTTAAGTGTAGAATGCAAAATACCCGATCAAAGTACCCTTTATCCCAATGAGGATATGGTGGGAATTAGTGATGAGGTAGAATGGATTCTTAAAGTGAATGGAGACTCGGTAAATGCCCAGGTTTCGGTCAATTTTTCTGGGGTTGACCTGGAAAACTTTTCGAATGGCCAAAATATCCGATCCAGAGCATATGAACCAGCCATTGTGGTGTTCTCGAAAACGGATACACTGTTTCATCCACTCAGTGGAACAGTAAGTAATACGGATGCTACTTTTTCTTCTGGAGTAATCACCTCAGACGAATCAATCTGGATCACGAATGAAGGAAGAAGAATGGCAATTGCGTTAATTCCGATTATCGTAGAGCCAACCTTTTATATTCCAAACGCATTTGCACCGAATGGGACCATAACTGACAATCGTAGCTTTAGACCCTACTTTGCAGGAGCAGAAATCAGCTCGTTTTCATTTGCAGTATACGATTCTTTCAACCAGGAAGTATACAGCGTCAGTCAATCAGCCGGTGCGGTGGATATCACACAATTTGGATGGAACGGAATCTTACCATCGGGGCAGGAGGCACCTGAGGGTGTCTACTATTACAACGTGCGTATATTAGCTGAATCTGAAGAGTACACACAAACCGGTTCAGTTTTATTGCTAAAATGAAAAAGCTCCTCATATATCTGATTTGTGTTTTTTCCGTTGCTGTCCTTTGGGCGCAGGAGGGACAGTTCTCACAATATTTTGCAAGTGGGACAGTATTGAATCCAGCATTTACAGGTACCGTTCCAAATCTTTCATTCAACTCCAATTATAAAAGGGGAGGTTCCCAAAGTTCTGATTCATTTATGGAACTGATGCAGGTCACCTTCACCTACCCAATTAAGAAAACCACAAGTAAGGATTTTCAAATTGGTGGAGCCGGTCTTACCTTTTTTCAGGAGAAGCGTGGTTTTGAGGGTATTTATACTTCCAGAAAGATTCTTTTAACGGGTGCTTATGCCATTCGTTTGAGCAGATTAAAAAATCGAAATGTCATATTTGGCTTACAGGGTGGAGTTGTGGAGCATCGGATAGATGGAAGCGAATTGACCTGGGGATCACAGTTCAATAAATATATTGGGTTTGATAATACCCTGGCAGGTGAATCTGTTGGAGCCAATCCTATCTATTATCCAACCTTCAATTTTGGGGTTGTGTACTCGGCTTTCGACAATGAAAATCGATACATTCGAGATAAGAGTCTGTTGTTTGGCCTTAGTGTGGATAATTTGAATCGACCGCTGGTATCGATAGACGGGTTGCAGGGTGCACGCAAAAGCTTCCTATTTAAAGGATTTGTTTCATCAAAATTATTGATTGCACCACGATGGTACATCCATCCATCTGCATATGCCCTTTATTCTCAGGGGAAAGAACAAATCAACACCGGGCTTTACTTTAGTACATTGATTACCTCGCCCACAGCCAAGCGATCTGTTCAGCTACAAGCCGGCACCTGGTATCGTTTTGAAGATTCCATTATTGTTTTGGCTGGATTTGAAATTGAGAATTTACGCATTGGATTCAGCCTGGATCTGAATACTCAGTCATTCGATATTTCTGAAGCAGAAGGAGGTCAATTGCCAACATACGAGGTTTCATTAACTTACAACCTGGACTTGTCCAACCCTTTAAGAAACATATCCAGTCCGATATTCTGATATGAGAAAAATCTTATCATCGATTGTAGCGATGTGCCTGGTGGCAGTTCTTTTCGCACAGTCCGTTCCTAAAATGTTAGAAATTGCTAATGATCTGTATCAAAATGATAGATACCTGGAGGCAATCGAGTTTTATGATCGGATTGTCGGGATAGATAGAGACAATCATTTTGCCAGGTTTCGATTGGCTTCCTGCTATCATCGTACTCTTCAATATGAAGAGGCAAAAAGTGAATTTGTAAGGTTAAGCAATATCCAGAATCATGAATTTCGTGCTCGTTCGCTTTATAATTATGCCAATCTACTGAAGCAAGAGAGTCGATTTAAAGAGGCTGACTCCCTATACTTCTTTCTAATATCTGTTCCAGATGCAGAGCCATACTTAGTTGAGCTGTCACGTAAACAGCGAGAAGGATGTCAGCTGGCTTTGAGACAGGAAAAAGCAGATAGAGGATTCAGTATTCAATCATTAGACGACATCAATTCCCGTTTTCACGATTTTGGAGCGGTTATTAATCCTTCGAATAATCAATTGGTATTGGCGTCAACAAGAAAGTTGGCTGGTAGTCAGTATGAAGGAAGCCAATATGAAGGGCTGCTACCTGATTTGGTTTCTTTTGAAAACCGCAGTAACAACAGGTGGCGCTCATCTTCCTCTAATCAAAAATTCTCGAATCTAAATACGCAGTGGGCGGAAGGTTCCGGATCTTTCACCAAAGATGGTCAGACATTTTATTTCTCTTCTTGCCGGGGGCAGGGGGGAGCAGACTGTGGAATAATGGTAAGCTACCTGGAGGATGGTCAGTGGTCAGAACCACAATTTTTAAACGAATACATTAATGAGCCTGGTTCTGAGAATAAACAGCCTTCAATATCAGCTACTGGCGATACGTTGTTCTTTGTTTCCAATCGAACAGGGGGAACTGGAGGTAGCGATATTTGGATGAGCCTGAAGGGTTTAGAAAAGGAATCCTGGACACCTGCGATCAACATGGGAGCCGTGATCAATACTCCGGAAAATGAAATTACACCTTATTATTCTTCTGCTTTTGAGTGCTTATTATTTGCAAGCGATGGGCATGTAGGATACGGAGGTTATGACTTGTTTGCGGCTAAAGGAGAGTCCTTTTTTGAGCCACAGATTTATAATCTTGGAGATCCATTCAATTCCACCTGGGATGATACGTATTTCAACATCTCTGATACCGTGGGGTTCTTAGCTACCAATAGAGAAGATCATGAAATACTAAATATTAGCTACTTCGGTGTGAGCAATGAACGTCTATTCTTATCACTACTCATATCCGGCGAGTCACTAATCGATGCACGTCTTGCTTCCAAGTTTAAAGATGTTCAGTCACTGGATTTGGTAACTTTTCGCGTGGAGGATTATGCCGGCTATGACCTTTATGAACCCATTCGACCAAGTAAGCCAAAGCCTAGAATTCTGCAGAATAACGTAATAGGTGAAGTTAATGAGTTCGTTTTTGAGCGATTGTTCTTTAGTTACGGTCTAGCCGAACTGAGGCCGGAGGCACAGTCTGCATTGGCAAGTCTGGCCAGCCAGATTGAAAGTAAGGCTGTGGAATCCATTGAAATATTGGCTTTTACAGATAGCATCGGACCCACACAGGCTAATATCATTTTAAGTAAAAACAGAGGAAATTCTGCAAAAGATTATCTGGTTTCCCTGGGAGTAGATTCGGCTATCATCAATGTGTTGCCCCGTGGGGAATTGCCTTCAGAGGGCGTAAATGATCATTGGTTTAAACGAATTCTTAAGCGGAGAGTGGAGGTCATTGTAAAGGCTAGAGAACCACTCAATTTTGAAGTAGCCATGCCTTACATTGTACGAAAAACGATCACAATTAAACGGTTGGCTACAGCTCTAGGAATAACAGAGGATCAACTAAAGCAATGGAACGGCGAATTAAACGCCATGCTTACTGCGGGAGAAACAATTCGAATTATGCCGAATGAAGTTAAAGACACACCTGTCTCGATGGTTGTAGGCGAAGAAGATTTTTCAATGTTTGTGTCTGGTGGAAGCTAATTACCCCTTAGATACCAGGATGTATGCCCCCCAATTGTAAGGGTTCTTGTCTATTTTTCTGAACTCAGCACGTGCATTAAAGAATGCTTGCTGAGGATCTTTTTCTACCAATAATTGTTCGTAGAACAGGTTCATAAAATTTCTGGCCGCCTGGTCATTGATCTTCACAAGAGAAAGCAAAACGTTTTGAGAACCAGCTACTAAAAATGATCGCTGAAGCCCAAAAACTCCCTCACCGTTTTGTACTTTACCCAGTCCGGTTTCACACGCCGCAAGCACCACCAGATTTGTTTCATCTAATACCAGATTCATTGCTTCATAAGCAGACAATAATCCGTCATTTTCGCTGCTTTCAGATTTACTCAGGAAAAGCCCTGAACTATGAAGTGGATCAGTATGATTTGGATCTTCAATGAAGTAACCATGGGTGGCGATGTGGATGATTCCAGGATTCGAAAAGCTCTTGATCTTATCTTCAGTTGCTTCGGAGAAATAATATGTCTCGGTTTTCCAACGCCTTACATCTAAAATCCCCGAAATATCACTTGCTTCTCGTTCTGCGCCTGGTAGTTGTTTCAGAGAATACCCCTCTATGTTAGAAAAATCCGGGTTACCAAAGATTTTTGCATCCGTCATAAGTGCTTGATCTTCACGATACAGCAGGTCCTTCCCACTCGTGATATTAACCACATTATATTTGTCTGCCATGTATTTAGCGGTTTGTTCATCATAGAACACCACCGGATTCAGTTTGTGGTAAATCCCATCAGGAGAGAGATAGATTTTATTTATATCGGGCAATTGAGCATCAATAGGTTCCCAGAAAACACCATAGCTCAACTTGTCTTTGATGCCAAACTTCAGTGAGTTTCGATAGCTGGCAAAAGCTTTATCAAATTGCCCGACATCAAGCCTCACCGGAATGAAGGTGCTATCATCTTTGATGATAAATGCCACATATCGTGACTCGTCTTCAAACCCTTGATCAATCTCCTCATCTATCACCTCAACAGAATAATTTCTGTATTGAATGATGTCGATCATGGCGGTACTATCTCCAAGGGAATTACTGATCTCACCCCAGTGATGGTAGGTAGTGCGCTCCTGATCGGCAAATACCTTAAACTTTCTGGCCAGGTCTTTTTCCAGTTGAGCGCATTCCTCCTCCAGATGTGTGATGGAAATCCCTTGCTTAATACGATCTTCTTCAGTTAGTAAGTAGGCCTGAGCCAGGCTGTACTTTTTTTCTCTCCAGGTGTTATAGTCTCGCTTGATTTTGTTGTCATCACTGTTCTGAATCAATCGACGCATTTTTTCTGATGCATAAAAAAGAATACCACGGGTATTTAAGAAATGATTTAATGCATTTTCAGCGTACTCGGTGTATATATTGTCGTCTTTAAATGCCAATGAGCAAAAGCGTTCAATATTGTATCTGGTCTCATCAAAATACAGTTTTCGCTGTTTGTCTGTTAACACAGGAAAGATGTCCTGCATGTGTTTAATTTCAGCATCAAGAGCATGATCAAAGGATTCCATGGCAGATTGATAGTCTTTAACAATCATGTAATAGAGACCCAAATCATTCACTGTCTTAATATATAATGGATGATAGTTTCCAAGTGTATGCGCTCTGATTCGCTTGGCATCTTGTAGTAGCTTTCCGGCCAATGAGAAGTTTCCGAACTGGAGATAAAGAAGCGCCACATTATTGAGCGAAGTAGCGTAATTGGCGTGCTCAGTTCCGTAGATTACTTTGTCCATATCCAGCACTTTCATATACAGGTCTAGTGCTTTTCCCAAATCGCCTTTTTCTTTATAGATACTAGCCAGATTACTCAGACTATTAGCATAGTCCGGATTCATGGATCCGAACAAGTCCAGGAAGCCCTGAGAGCTTTCCTTAAAGCACTCTTCTGCTTTTTCGATATCACCTTGTCGCTTGTAGATTGTGCCAAGATTGTTAATCATATAAGGGCGTATTGTGCGAATATCACCGGCTACATCCAGCGCACGAGTCATGTAGTCATTTGCCGATTTGAGATCGTTGAGGCGGTAATACAAACCACTTAGACCATTAAGGGTCTCAAGCATCACGATGGGATCATTATTGTACTTTTCTTCCTTTTTTTCTAGGTTGTAAAGGAGGTAATTTTCCGAATCGGAATATTCACCTTGTTCGATTTTTAAAGCAGAAAGACGATCGATGGCACGTAAATACTGTATCTCATTTTTCCCTTTGGCCATCTCCACTGCTTTCAGGAGCTCTGTCTCACTTTTGCCCAGATCTCCAAAGTCCCGAAAAGTGGTTCCCAATTCTATCTGTAGTGACATTCGTATCGAATCATTGTAAGAACCTAGCTCAATGGCCTGATTGAGAGCATCCAAACTTTCCTGAAAGTTTCCTACCTCACGATGATAAACGCCCAGCGCATAGTGATATCGAATTTGTGCTTTAGGATCATCAGCATATGCACGTTTAGTGACTCGACCTGCGAGATCAAGGTATTTACCTGCTTCCTTGAATTTTCCTAGTTCCTGAAATAACGCAGAAAGGTTGTAATAGATACCTAGAAGGTCTTTCTGAATGGAGTCCTGATTGTTTACTTTATAATTAATTGCGTTTTGAAATGCAGTGAGGCTTCTTTGCCTATCGTTCACCTCCCATAATACAAGCCCTACGTAGTTATACAATCCCGCAATTCCAATCTCTGTAACACAGTTGCCCGAATCAAGATCTGTTAACAATGAATTGGCATAGAACTTTGCTTTAAGGGGATAATCATATTTGAAATAGTTCGCACTATCTAGTTTTTGCAGGCAGGTCTGACCACTGATATTGAAACTAAAAAGAAGAATAAGACCTATTGCGACTATTCGGAACATATGTATCCTTAAATTTTGAATTGAATTTAGCAAGGATATTAAAATCTTACCTTCTAAAGGACCCTTTTCCTATCAACAAGGACACACACACGATGAAAATAGTCTAAAAGTCAATAATGGCTAGGGCCTGATCTCGCAATCGCTTCATGTAAGACTCATCAGCAATTTTTCCATTCTCCATTTTTCCATTGATACGAATCAACTTGGGCTTCAGTGCAAGCACGTGCATACCTAGATAATTGAAAATATCTGTAAGATGGCTCATGGCCATTACTCCACCCTGAATACCTGATGAAAGGCCTACGAGTGCGCATTTTTTTCCTTTGAGAGTTCCCGGGAATTCCAATGCATCAAGGAATGTTTTCAAGATCCCTGGAAAAGATCCATTATACTCAGGAACAATGAATACAAATTTTTGAGCTTCTTTCATATGTTCTCTCACTGGGTTGAATTCGATATTAGTGCCTTGATTTTCATAAAGAGCAGAGCTAATGAAGTCAGGAGGGAGCTTTTCCAGATCAATGATAGTGGAATCCACCCCATGGCCAGTAAGAATCTCCTGATATTGAAGTGCCACTTGTTTTGATATCGAATTTTTTCTATTAGTGCCGCTTATGATGGTTATCATACAGGATTTTTAAATCAATATTGTAGATATGAGCGCATATAGAAATATTTGCCCGATAATTGCGTTTCTCACGAGACTGCAAAGAAACACAAACCTGTAAACCATAAGAACGACTTTTAGTTCAAATGTCCATCACAGTTAATCATCTAACCAAACTTTACGGCACACAGAAGGCACTGGACAGTATATCGTTTAAGGCTGAAAAGGGAAAAATCACAGGTTTTCTTGGGCCCAATGGAGCAGGTAAGTCAACAACCATGAAAATCACCACTGGCTATATTGGGCTTAGCTCAGGCACTGTGCTGGTGAATGGTGTTGATGTTTCAAAAGAACCTTTGAAGGTTAAAAAGCTCACAGGGTATTTGCCGGAAAACAATCCTCTCTACCTGGAGATGTACGTGAAGGAATACCTGGGATTTATTGCCTCATCATATGGCATGAAGAATAAGCATGCCAGGGTGGAGGAGATGATAGAAATGTGTGGGCTGGAACGAGAGCAGCATAAGAAAATTGGGGCATTATCGAAAGGTTACCGTCAGCGTGTGGGGCTGGCTCAGGCGCTCATTCACGATCCGGAAGTACTCATTCTGGATGAGCCTACGAGTGGATTGGATCCGAATCAACTGGTGGAGATTCGCAAGGTAGTAAAGGAAGCGAGCAAGGATAAAACAGTGATTCTATCTACACATATCATGCAGGAGGTAGAAGCACTTTGTGACAAGGTGGTGATCATCGATAAGGGGCGGATAGTCGCTGATGATGAGGTAGGGAACCTAAAAGCAATGAAGAAAGATATGATCAGCTACAAAGTGGACTTTGAAGAGGAGATTGATGTGTCTGTTTTCGAAGAAGTGGGATTGTCTGCCTCAAAAGGAGATGGGAATTCTTACAAGATTTCAGCAAAGGATGACCCCAGAAAATTGATCATGAAGCTTGTAGGTGAAAAGGAACTACCGTTGATCAATATCTCGAAAGAAGAACAATCATTGGAAGGAATTTTTCAGGAACTGACAAAAGGGAAATGATTTTTTCTGAAAAATATAACACCCCCCAAGCCCCCCTCAAGGGGGGAGTCTCTGGCGATATACAGCCAATTTTAAATCAGTCTAACTGTCCCCTTGAGGGGACCGCAGGGGTGTTATGAAGAATAAAATAATCCCATATCGAAACGACTTAAAAGCAAAGGCCAGAGAGCTCAGAAAAAACAGTACTCTTTCAGAGATTTTGTTGTGGCAAGAAATTAGAAAAAGGCAACTTGGGTTTCAGTTTCACAGGCAGGTTCCATTACTGGAATATATTGTTGATTTCTATTGTCATGAAAAAAAGTTGGCTATTGAAATAAATGGGCTTACTCATGAATGGAAGGTAAGTTATGATAGAGAAAGGATATCTAGATTAGAAGAAGCTGGAATAAAGGTTTTGGTTTTTGATGATCTTGATGTAAAGCAAAATATTAAATGGGTTGTAAATGAGGTTTATAGGTATCTGTATGAAGAATAGCATCAACACCCATCAAGTAGGTATGTCGTTAATAAGAAAGAATCCATGATCACGATTCTCAAAAAAGAAATAAACGAATTCCTTGACTCGCTCATCGCTTACGTGGTGATTGGTATTTTCTTGATTGGGATTGGACTCTTGATGTGGGTCTTTCCAGACACGAATGTGCTGGATTATGGTTACGCCAGCATGGAAACACTATTCTCATTGGCTCCATATGTTTTCATGTTTTTGATACCAGCCATCACGATGAAAGCATTTGCAGAAGAGAAAAGAAGTGGAACAATAGAACTGTTATACACGCTCCCGTTTAGGGATATTGAGATCGTAATCGGAAAGTTTTTAGCAGGTTTTCTACTTGTTATATTTTCCATCCTCCCTACCATAATTTATTACTTCTCACTTTCCTACCTGGGAAACCCTGTTGGGAATTTGGATGCAGCAGGAATTACAGGCTCTTACATCGGCTTGATCTTGCTTGGAGGAATCTTCACTTCAATTGGTATTCTTTCATCCGCATTAACGGGTAATCAGATCGTTTCCTTTATTCTTGCGGCTTTTCTATGCTTTGCATTTTATGCAGGTTTTGATTCCATTGCCTCGATCAATATCTGGTCTGAGACGTCTTACATCATTTCTCAGGTAGGGATTCTGTCTCATTATGAGACCTTAAGCAAAGGGTTGATCGACGTGAGTGACGTGCTATACTTTTTATCTATGATCGTTCTCTTCTTGTATGTCACAAGAATTGTTTTAAACGTGCAAAAAGGATGAGTGAGGGAAGAAAAATAGTCATACTACAAACACTGGTTGTCTTGCTTTCAGTATGGTTGATCAATCAGCTGGCTGAACGCTATCGAGTACAGTTTGACTTAACAGAAGAAAAGCGATATACGATTTCTGATGCAACAAAAAGACTTCTTCAATCATTAGACGAGGAGGTGTTCTTCGAGGTGTATTTAGCGGGAGATTTGCCGTCTAATTTTGAGCGGTTTCAAAAATCCATCGGTGAGATGCTGGATCAGTTTGCTTTGGAAAGTAACAATCGCATCCAATACAAATTCACAGATCCGGCCCATGCCACTAACCTTCAGGCTCGAAATCAGTTTTACCAATCCTTGATCGATAAAGGCGTACAGGCTACCAACCTTAACTACAAGAATGCGGATGGCGACAAGATGGAGAAACTCATTTTTCCAGGAGCACTTGTTTCAAAAGGAATGAATGAAGTACCTGCTAATCTGCTGAAAGGAAGTAGTGCTGCGGGTCCGGAGGGAATTCTCAATCAAAGTATTGAAGGATTGGAATATGAGTTGGCTTCTGCCATTGCACAGCTGGTCGATGGGGGAACTAAAAAGGTTGCCTATATCACAGGGCATGGCTCACCTGATTCTTTGGATCTGGCAGGTTTCCGGAGTGTTGTTCTTTCCAAGTTTGATCTTTACAATGTATCGTTGAAAGATCGGGAGGAATTAATCGGCTATGATGGCGTGATTATAGGAAAGCCGACCCAACCATTCTCTGAACGAGAGAAGTACCTTATAGATCAATATCTGATGCGAGGAGGAAACCTGGTCTATTTTATTGATGCTTTAAGTGTGAATATGGATAGTGCCTCAGGTGAGGGGACCGTGGCAATTCCATATGAAACAAACCTTACTGATCAGCTTTTCAGATATGGGGTGCGCATCAATCAAAATTATGTGCTGGATGTGAACAGTGGTCAGTTTCCGGTTGTAGCCGGAAATATGGGTAATCAGCCTCAAATCCAAATGATCCCATGGCCGTTTTTTCCTGTACTGACCAATTTCAGTAAGCACCCGTCTGTTCGAAACCTGGATGCTATCCTGGGGAGGTTTGTATCAGAAATTGATACCGTAAAAGCAACTGGCATAACTAAAACACCTTTAATAAATACCAGTCCGTACACAAAGGTGCTTGGGCCTCCGGTGCGTGTGGCTTTCAATGATTTGCGAGATGAGCTACGGCCGGAAAAATTCACGGACGGGCCTAAAACAGTTGGTTATTTATTAGAAGGAAAATTCACCTCACTCTACGCTAATCGATTGATACCAAAAGGATTTGATAAAAGCTCTTTCATTGAAGCAGGAGAGCCTGGAAAGGTCATTGTGATTGGTGACGGTGATATCATTCGCAATGATCTGGATCCCGAAACAGGAGAGCCGCTTGGGCTGGGAGTAGAGCCCTTTACAAAAACAACCTACGCAAACGAGGAATTTATCCTGAATATCTTGGATTACATGGTGGATGATTCCGGCTTAATTGAAACTAGATCCAGGGAGGTGAAAATACGTCCATTGGATCGAGTGAAAGTACAGCAGGAGAGAACTAAATGGCAGTTGATAAATCTGGTGGCTCCAGTTGTATTGATCCTGCTCATCGGTGGGTTAAAATGGTATTTGAGAAAGAAGAAATTTGCTAAATCATGAGTAAATCCACAAAATACCTGATTGCCATAGCGCTACTATTAGTAGCCAACCTCTGGTTGTTTTTCTCAGGAGAAAGTAGCGCTACCCCGAAGGCTGAGAAATATTTTTTGGCGGAGGATTTGGACGGTATAAGTCGTTTTTTGTTTGTGTTGGATCAAGACACTGTCAAGCTGGAACAAACCGGTGAGGGCTGGATGCTAAATAACCAGTATCCGGCAGATGAAGGCTTTGTAAATACGCTGATATCAGTGCTGGAAAGGGTAGAGGTAGGAAGAACCATTGATGAATGGAACGGAGATGTTTTAGGATCTGCTGAGGTGGAGTTTGATTTTAATTCACGCTATCGTTTTCAGTTCGCTACCAACCCAACCAAGACCAAAACCTACTTCATTTCAGAAGGTGACGCCAAAGAAGTAGCTGTTCCCGGATATCGGGACAATGTAGCTGATATTTTTGCATTACATCCTGATCAGTGGAGAGATCGTTTGATCATTGATGGGAGTTGGCGAACAATCCAGAAGTTGAATGTGGAGAAAAAGAATGATGATTTTGAGATCAAGTTTGACGATACGTTTTTTCTTGTAGATGGCCAGGCACCTTCGGATAGTTCAGTGGTTGTAAATTACCTCAATCAATTTCAGCAATTTCAAGCAAATGAGATGGTATCACCCGGAAGATTTCCACAGTTAGACAGCCTTTTAGAAACGGAACCAATGGCCACCTTGTCCATAGAGGATATCAAACATGAGTCACCATTCACCCTTCAGATTTATCCTAATCTGGAGAATCAGGGCTTTCATTTAGCTGTTGATGGAGATGGTCAACGCATGGTACTTGATGCTCGGAGAGTACAGCGTATTTTATCACATCCATTGAACTGAGTAAAAGGTTTATATTCCTCCCTTGAGGGAGGTTAGGAGGGTGTTTGATTTTAGATATAGTAAGAACACCCCTGTTGTCCCCTCAAGGGGACATTTCTGAATGAGATAAGATCTCAGTATCTCATATTTTGTGCTTAAATTAGCGTCCCGAAAAAGGAGGCAGGTAGCCTTTAATCAATAAGCTTTACTCACATATGAAATTCATAGTATCATCATCCTATCTATTAAAGCAATTATCAGCTATAAATGGTGTTATAACTACGAACCCTGTAGTTCCAATCCTTGAAAACTTTTTATTCGAAATCAATGACGGCAACCTTACGGTAACAGCGTCTGATTTGCAGACAAGTATGATTACCGAGCTGCAGGTAGAAGCAAAAGAAGATGGTAGCATTGCCATCCCTGCAAAGATCTTATTAGAAACCTTAAGGAACTTGCCGGAGCAACCGGTAACCTTCTCCATCGATAGCAATACTTACAGTATAGAAATCAATTCGGATAATGGTCGATACAAGTTGGCCGGAGAAAATGCCACAGACTTCCCAAAAATCCCTACGGTCTCTGATGGATACTCTGTGAATATGTCTTCTGAGGTGTTAGGAAGGGCAATTAACAATACTATTTTCGCCACCTCTAACGATGAGTTGCGACCAGCAATGACAGGTGTGTTTGTGAAGTTAGATGAGACGAATACCACATTTGTAGCCACTGACAGTCATCGACTGATAAGGTATCGAAGAGTGGACGTTGCTGCCGATATGAGTCACAGCATGATCATTCCTAGAAAAGCACTTACGCTATTGAAAACTACTCTTCCTCAAGAGCTTACGAATGTGAATGTGGAGTTCAATGCTTCGAATGCATTCTTCAATTTCAATCAGGTCAAGATGATCTGCCGTTTGATTGATGAGCGATTTCCGGATTATGAGAATGTGATTCCACTTGACAACAACAATACAGTAGTCGTGAAGAAAAATGAGCTTCTCAGCTCGCTGAAACGTATAGCGATTTACGCCAACAAAACCACTCATCAGGTGAGATTAAAAATTACAGGAAGTGAATTGATGATTTCGGCTGAAGATTTGGATTTCTCTAACGAGGCGAATGAACGGCTCTCCTGCGAGCATGATGGGGAGGACCTTGAGATAGGTTTTAATGCGAAGTTCCTTGTTGAGATGTTGGGCAACATCGACTCTGATGATATTACGCTACGATTAAGCGCACCAAATAAGGCAGGTATCATCACTCCAAATGAAAAAGATGAAGAGGAGGACATTCTAATGTTGGTAATGCCTGTGATGCTAAACAATCAGGTATAAGCTGAAATACAAACAGAATTTTGAAAGTGATGCTGAGAGGTATCACTTTTTTTGTTTTTCATATAATAGAGCTTCCCCTTTATCGGGAGTATGGATACTACCTGTTGTTATAAAACCCAGACTTTCCAGAGTAGATTGAGATGAGGAATTGTGTGGTGATGTGATAGCCAATACCTTATCAAGCTTAAGGTTCTCAAATGCATGATTTAATATGTGGATGGATGCCTCCTGAACATACCCTTTCCCCGTAAATTCAGGAAGCAAAGCAAATCCCAAATCCGGGTGATTGAGATACTCGCGTTTTAAGAGACCACAGACGCCAATAGCAATTTCATTTTTTGTCATTACATACAAGGAATAGCCAATGGTCTGATGTTTATCGATGAGTGATTCGATGTATTCAATCGCTTTTTCATCGGAAATTATCCCTCTATCTCCTATGTGCTGAAGCCACGGTTCTGAGTTCATCAGATCGTAGAAGAAAGATGCATCAGCAATGCATGGCATCCGAATTTGTAATCTTTCCGTTTTTAATTTCATTATGAATTCACTCAACGGACTCCAGATCCTTCACCATTTTTCTTAATCGCTTGATTTTTCTTCCATAAATCAAATGGACTAACAAGTGCATGACGCCACCTATTACTGCTATTATCAATGTTGTAATTCCAATGGCAATGACCCATTCAGTTGTCGTCTCTAACTTTGAAAATACCTCCTTATTTTCCGGACCAAAAATGGCATATACCAATCCAAAAATCATTGATAGCCAAATGACTACTTTGTAGTGCAGTAAATAAAACCTAAGATAAGCATAGACTTTTTTCAGACTTTGAATAACATTTCCATCATAGTTGAATTTCCTGATTTTTCGAATCAAAAACTGATAGTAGAAAAGGTATGCAAAGGTCAAAACCACATAACTAATGACGAGCCCTGTTGAGTCTCCTCTTTTTGTTGTATAAACGATTAAGAAAGGTAGTCCAACGATACTTAGCCAAAACTCAATCCAAAGGATTGTTTTTATCCAATATAGTGTAGTTCTGGTTCCTTTTCTTTCCAGCGTATTTATGTAAGCTGAAGTGTCGGAAACCGTTTCCCGTTCTTTACTTTTCTTCCAGACTGATTGTATGTCAAACTCTTCAGCCATTGATGATACTTTTTAATTTTTCTTTGAGTCGATTCACCTTCACACCCACGTTGCTCACGGTGATACCTAAAATCTCACTCATTTCTTTATAGCTCTTATCCTCCAAATAGAGCAAGATAATAGCTCGTTCAGACTCTCGCAGTTTTCTGATTCCCCGATATAGTTTTTCAACGTGCTCTTTTTCCGGATCTGATTCTTCAACAGAATCTATACGCCATTCTAAGGGAACAGTCTCCACCTTCCGTTTCAATTTTTTTGAATGCGAAAGGCAAACGTTAAGCGTTACACGATACACCCAGGTAGAAAGTTGAGAGTTGCCCTGAAACGACGTATGAGATCGCCACAGCTGCATTGTCACTTCCTGAACCAGGTCTTTAAGGGATTCCTCATTTCGTGCATATGCCCTGCACAAGTGCATGATGATGGACATGTGCTCTTCTACATACGATTTGAAGAAGTCTTCCGACACGTGTGAGGTGTTAGTAGATGAAAGCCCTAATTTATTTCAAAAGGGGCGAATTATTTCTTCTTAGCCGTTCTTCTCCCACGCCCTTTCTTCTCAGGTGCCTTCTCAGCTAGTTCTTTACACTCTTCGTAGGTAAGCTCTTCAGGCTTTTTATCCTTCGGGATTTTTACGTTCTTCTTGCCAAACTTGATGTAAGGACCATATCTTCCATTCAATACAAATACTTCATCATCCTCGTCGAACGTTTTGATGTATTTGTTTGCATCTGCCTCACGCTTTTCATGAATAAGTTCAATCGCTTCTTCCTCAGTAATGGATAAAGGATCTTGTTCTTTTTTAAGCGAGACAAACTTGCCATCATGGCGAATGTAAGGCCCGTACCTACCCACAGCCGCAACCATTGGTTTATCCTCAAAGACTCCAACTTCACGCGGCAGCTTAAACAATTCAAGTGCCTCATCTAAGGTAATGGTGTCCATAAATTGTCCGTGCTTCAGGCTGGCATATTGCGGCTTTTCTTCTCCTTCTATCAGCTCACCTTTTTGGACATAGGCCCCATACTTACCATGACGTGCATAGATTTTTTCGCCCGTTTCAGGGTGCTCTCCAAGCTCACGAACCTGATTTACTTCAGATCGATCCAGGTCTTTTGATTTTTCTACTGTGGAGTGGAAGCCTCCATAGAAGTCATCTATCATCTTGTTCCAGATGGTTTTACCCTGGGCGATATCATCAAACTGCTGCTCTACATCAGCGGTGAAACTATAGTCGATTACATTTGGGAAGTGATCAACCAGGAAATCATTCACCACCATAGCAGTGTTAGTTGGAAAGAGCTTATTCTTTTCTGCTCCGGTTATTTCCTTTGCTTCCGATCGCTTGATTTCACCCTCCATTAATCTCGCTTCAATGGAAATTCTTTCATGTCCTTCCCTGGAATCTTTCTCTACATAGTTCCTTTTTTGAATCGTGGAAATTGTAGGTGCGTATGTGGAAGGTCTGCCAATACCCATTTCTTCTAGTTTTTTTACGAGGCTTGCTTCCGTATACCTTGGTGGGTGTCTGGTGAATCCCTGTTTGGCTAAGATCTCCTTTAGATCCAACGCCTGACCTACAGAAAGAGGAGGAAGTATCTTGGTGTTCTCTTCTTCACCGTTTTCATCGTCGGTAGATTCAATGTAGACCTTTAAGAAACCATCAAATTTGACGACCTCTCCTTTAGCAACAAGTTTTTCTTCGGTTGTCGATATACCGATAATGGCTGTCGTTTTTTCCAGTTTGGCTTCAGCCATTTGGGAAGCTATTGCTCGCTTCCAAATAAGCTCGTAAAGTCGTTTTTCTGCGTCATCCTTTCCGGTTACCTGCACGTCAAAGTTTGTCGGTCTGATCGCTTCGTGTGCTTCCTGGGCGCCAGCCTTTTTGGTTTTAAACACTCGTCTGTGTGCATAATCGTCTCCGTAATTAGATTTAATCGCTGAAGCAGCACCAGCCAGCGCCTCGTCAGACAGATTCAATGAGTCCGTTCTCATGTATGAGATCTTTCCTGCTTCATACAGCTTCTGTGCTACTGACATAGTCCTGGCAACAGAATACCCTAATTTTCTACTTGCTTCTTGCTGAAGAGTGGAAGTAGTGAATGGAGGAGCAGGGGATTTCTTGGCTGGTTTGGTTTCTAGATTTTCAATGCTGAAATCAGCACCATTACATTTCTGAAGGAAGTCCATAGCCTCTTCTTCAGACTTGAATTTCTTTGGAAGTTCTGCTTTCAAAATCTTGCCGCCTTCCAGATTGAATTCAGCGGTAATACGATAGGATGATTCAGGTTTAAAACCAGCAATCTCACGCTCTCTCTCTACTACCAAACGAACTGCAACGGATTGCACCCTACCAGCTGAAAGCCCACCTTTTATTTTTTTCCATAGCACAGGGGAAAGCTCAAATCCGACAAGTCGATCCAAAATTCTTCTGGCTTGTTGGGCATTCACTAAATCAATATCAATACCCCTGGGATTCTTGATGGCGTTTTGGATGGCGTTCTTAGTAATCTCTCTAAATACAATGCGTCTTGTTTTATTGTCATCCAAATCCAGAGCTTCGGACAGGTGCCAGGAAATTGCTTCTCCTTCACGGTCATCATCCGATGCGAGGTAAATAGTCTCGGCTTGTTTGGCTAGTTTTTTCAGCTCCTTTACCACATCTTTTTTGTCCTTGGAGATTTCATAGGTGGGCTTAAAATCATTCTCTATATCAATAGCAGAATCATCCTTAGGTAAATCTCTCACATGCCCATAGGATGATTTCACTTCAAAATCTTTTCCCAAATACCCTTCGATTGTTTTGGCCTTTGCCGGTGACTCTACGATTACAAGATTTTTTCCCATGAATGATGTTTTTGGATCAAAAAAGTGTTGAGCAAAACTCAATTTGCGCGTAAACATAACACGACTATTTAAATCCTGTTCAAACGAAAATTGAAAAAACTTAATTTAGTTGGTTTATGGAGAGCCATTTCAATCCGTTATATTTAGGACAAATGAACCTAATCAATGAGTAAAACTCTCTATCTGATAAGACACTCTTACGCGGAAAAACCAAGTGGAAATAATGATGAACAACGACATTTAACGCTGGAAGGTCAAAGCACTGTTCGAGCGTTGGGTCGTCACCTGATCAATCAAAACTTTAATCCGGACATCATCCTCTGCAGCTCTTCTGTAAGAACAAGAGAAACTGCTGTGAATTTGGTGGAGGAGCTTGAGGTCAGTGAGCAAATAGTGGAATACAAAGATGTAATCTACAATGCCTCGGTAAGAGAGCTATTGCAAGTTCTTAATGAGGTTTCTGAGGGCCACAATGAAGTGGCTATTATTGGACATAATCCAACAATCACTTTCTTTGGAGAGTACCTATCCAATTCCATTATTGGAAATATGGAACCGGCAGGGATTGTTTCCATTAAAATTGACAAGTTGAGTTGGTCTGAGGTCTCTCAGGGAACAGGTATTTTTGAAAGCTATTATCACCCTAGTCATTGATGTATAATCCAAGCGCCGTAGGTAAAAAAGGTAGCATTTTTGGTTTGCCTTACAATCTGGAGGAATCAGATCTGGTTTTTTTGCCCGTTCATTTAGATGTAACAGTGTCTTACGGTCAGGGGACATCCAAAGCTCCTGATCTTATTTTAGAAGAATCTTCCCAATTGGATCTTTCGCTGCTCTCAATCAACAAACCATGGGAGCTGAAAATGGCGATGTATGACAGAGTCGTTGTGGCAAGTCAAAATGAAATCCACAGGGGCAGGGCAATAAATATTATTAAAGCGTTAGAAGCTGGCAAAGAGCCAGAGGAAGATCAGCTTACTTTCGTTAATGAATATTGTGAAACTACACACCTGAAAACAGAAGAGACAGCTGCCTCATTCTTAGATCTGGGAAAACTGGTGGGAGTGATAGGTGGAGATCATTCGTCACCTCTGGGATTGATACGAGCCTTGGCCAAAAAGAACGAGTTTGGTATTCTTCAAATAGATGCCCATATGGATTTAAGAGCATCTTATGAAGGGTTTACATATTCTCATGCCAGTATCATGTACAATGCGCTCAAGGAATCAGGTATTAAATCCTTAACACAAGTTGGAATCAGAGATTATTGTGAAGAAGAAGATGCTTTGGTGACAGACTCTGCTAAGCCCATCCACGTATTTTTTGATGAGCATATATATAATCAATATTTAGATGGGGTCTCGCTAAAAGAACAAATAAGTAACATCGTAGATACACTTCCAAAAAATGTTTACGTCAGCTTTGATATGGATGGGTTGGATCCTTCATTGTGTCCTAAAACAGGCACACCAGTGCCAGGAGGATTACAATTTAATCAGGCTGTTTATTTGTTAGAGACAGTCGTGCGCTCTGGTAGGAAAATCATCGGTTTTGATGTATGCGAGACAGGAGCCGACTCCTGGGATGCGAATGTTGCCGCCAGAATCATCTATCGTCTAGCTGCCTTAACCGGGGTTTCGAATGGCCTACTTTCCTTCAGATAACTCAGTCAAAAGTTGACGAAAGCTATTCGTATTGTATTTTGCCATGCCATGGTTCTCAACTTTGATCTTCCCATTTTTATCCAGAACATAAGTGGTTGGAATTGAGTGAGTGTTGTAATTGTCTGGGAGTGGAGACCTGAGAAAGTAAACGGGAAACTCAAATCCTTTTTTTGAAATAAACCTGCTTGCTTTGTCTTCATCCTGATCCAACGAAATCATGATAAACCGAATCTGATCTTTTTGATTTTTAAATAGTCTGTGGATATCAGGCATTTCGGCTACACATGGAGGACACCAGGTGGCCCAAAAGTTTATGAACACCACTTCTCCTTTAAATTCTTCAAATTGAACCCTCTTCCCATCTAAATTCTCAATCACAAAATCATAGGATGCATTCTTCTCTTCTTCTACGATCGATGGTTGGATAATCCCTGTGGAAAGAACTACTTGTTGAATTCTTCCGATTACCTCAGTATGCCATCCAGCCAAATAAATAATACCGAAAACAGAAAGCAGGACAATCCATTCCAGAATTTCTTTTTTGAATTTTTGTTTCATTATTAGGGGTTAAAGCTACAATGACACCCAAAACAGGTAAATGATTCCTTTTTTCAGATAGTAAGTGCTCTTCCTTTTTTTATAAAAGCACTTAGTAATTTTATAAATTAGCCATTGCGAAAAAACCTCACCATGTTTATGAAAACCAAGTCGACAGCTATAATCCTTTTCATTCTACTTGTTTTTGGAGCTCAGGGACAAAAAATAAAATATAAGAATCTGTACCCATTACTTGAGGCCAAAAACTATGAAGAGGGAATCCCTCAATTAAAGATTTTCCTTTCAGACGAGAAAAATAGCGATGAAGCTAATGCTCATCTCCAAATGGGTCTATGGCTGGAAGAAAGGTTTTTAGACTATGATGTAGTTGATGATTCAGCGGCACTATACGCTTCAGGTGATTCGGCGGTTTTTTATTTAGAGAAGGCCAAAACATTAATAGATGAAAAAGAATTGAAAAGGAATGATGAATACTATCAATCATTCTTTAGGAGGGATTTAAGAACCGGGGAGTTTGGAATCAAAGTATCTGATGTTCATCTGGACATAGAAAAGAAGGTGGAGGCAATAAACACTCGGATTGCAGATGTAAAAGAGATGCACCGCAGGGTGGTCAAGGTAGAAAACAATCAAAAGGCGGCAATGGATGATTATCGTGCACTTACAGAGCAATATAATCTTTATAATAGCCTGCTAATCGGTGCGGATGAAGATGCTAAATCTAAGTTGGCCAATATTGAAGAGAATGGCAGGGCTGGTGTGGAGAACGCCAGAAGTGTTCAGGAACTAGCGGATAAGCTTGGTTCTGACAAATACAGCGATGAACCAACACTAAAAAATATAGAGCAATATGGAGTGGATGGAATGAATGCGGCCAACCTACGATCAGGTATTATTGAGATATGGAATTTTGAGGAGTGGGCCAGGGAAGCCCAATCTGAGATTATGGGTGGTGTTGCTCTTTTCAAAACCATGGTTAAAAACTATGCCGACGAAATCCGTGATAAAAAAGCCAAGGTAAAAAACAGCCAGAATGCTGAAATAGGTGAATTTCCAGAAAACCTGGCTGGTCAATTTGAGAAATACGATCCCGGATCCACTGCAGAAAAGCTTTTAAAGATTGAGATGTATGAGGCAAGGGTCACAAAAAAAGTTGATTTGCAACTTAATCCTGCTTTGATGGATTCTTCGTTGATTGGTTCGCAGCTGGCCATTTTCGAGGAGGCTTTTGCTGATGCTAAAGAGATGAAATTGTTGGTTGAGTCTATTACATCTGATGATCTTGAGCTGGCCAAGAAGAAGTACTCTGATTACATCGAAAGTTTCTTTCAGAAATATGTGACCGCCTCGAAATATATTACGGATATGCAAATTTGGTCTGGGAGGCACGTTAGCTGGCTCGGTGATGCTGTTGAGTTTTGGAGTGCGAAAAATAGATGGGGAGTGGATGCCGAAAATGAAGAAGTAAGATATCCACTATTTATGCAAGATGCCCCGGAAGGAGGGTTTATGACCATGGGTGTCCCAGTTAAAACTGCTGAAGAAATAGTTGCGTATGGTGCAGACCTAAGCAACAAAATGGGTTATGTGGCTTCCTTTGGTCCTGATCGTGTTTCTAAATGGAAACTGGAGTTTGAGCTTCCGGGTACTGAAGCAGTGCGATATGAAAGTGATTCCATCCCAACCATTGCAGGTTCGGAAAGCTTTTATATCTACAATAAATCTTCGCAAGAAAACAATTTTGTTGTAGTCAGCTATACCTCGTCCGGTCAACTCAACTGGGGAACGGTGGTCACAATTTCTAAAGAGCCTGTTGATTTCAAATTTGATGAACTTACTCAAGAGTTAACTATTTTGCTTTATCCTGAAGAACAACTTCCATTGGATTCAGATGAGCTGGGGTACGTGGTGATCGATCGAACGGGAAATGCGAGATAAGCTTTTTACGACTTTATTTTTCCTGCTTATTATGTCATGCTCGGAGGAAGAACTCCCCGCCGGAATATACGATTATCAGGTGGAGCGGCTTCTTAGTGGATCATCAGAATCCAAAAGCTGGAATCAGCTGGTAAATTCTTCCAATTGCGCAGACTCTGTCATTCTCTATGTCGAGGCTATAGGTGATTCTCTAGATTTTTCAAGGTTAACTTACCAAAATACTTGTGGAGAATTCGATACCACATATATTGGAAGAGCCAATGCATCCAGTGAGGATGACAGAAACTTATTTACTGACTCGCTTCGTTTCGCTAATGGAGACTTTTGGTTAATAAAAACCATCACCTCAGAAATATTGACAATTGAAGTCGAGCAAAGTGTTTTGCGTTACAGGTCACGCAATTGACCGTTAAAATCGAGCATTTCGTCTTATAACCCCAAACTCATCAGAAGAAATACTTTTTTAAACGAAAAAAATGGCCATTCATGATGTCTTTTAAGTATTTTTCGCTGTAATCTAGAATTCAATGATCATATGCATTTAAGGTATTATACTTTTCTTATTACAACACTTTGTTTTTGTCTCAGTGTTTTGGGACAAAGTGTGCCGGCAGGCGTTGGGACTAATAACATTATTTGGCTAGAAGCAAATGATCTTTCAGGCCCACTTGCAGATGGATTTACCTGGTCTGATAAAAGTGGAAATGGGTTTGACGCCATTGATATAACTGATGGCTCCAATGTGGCAACTATTTCTACAATTGGAGGAAATCAATATTTATCTTTTGCGGGTATTGTTGATGAACAGCTTGTCATAGCTGATGACGATGGGACGACCAACCTGCTTGATAACTCCTCTGAGTTTTCAATAATCGCTGTTTTTAGCTCTGATACAGAGGACCCTACCGCAGTAATTTCTAAGCGATTAAGTTTCGGAAATGCCTCATGGTCTCTCTTCTACAATAATAGTTTCCTAATGTATGGGTATGCTGGCTCTACTACAGTGGGTGGATCTGGTTCAGTAGCTGCAGGGCCACATATAACCACTATGACCGTTGATGCATCTTTGTCTGGTGGTTCTGTAAAAATGTTTGTCAATACTGATGCCGAAGGCAGTACTGGGTCAAATGTTTCTATCCCTGATAGGTCAGATGATGTATATATTGGGTTGTTTAATTCTGGGGATTCACGGTATTTTGATGGGGATATTGCTGAAATAATCGTTTATAGAGATGCGCTGAATGGTGGTGAGCGCCTAGTGTTGGAGAATTATTTGGCAGAGAAATACGGAATCACGATTTCAGCTGATTATTTTGGAAACTATGGAAACTACGATGCATCATATGATGATGACCTAAAAGGGATTGGAACCGAAGATGGTACTGAATTACACAGCACTTCCGGATTTAGTAGTGCTTTTCAGATAGAAGCTACTGATCAGCTAAACAGCACCAATGAGTTTGTTCTTTTTGCACATGACAATACGGTAGCTCATGCTGATAATGTGACAGCAAACACAAGTGACCCGGATATAACTGATAGGTGGCAAAAAGATTACTACATTGAGACGAGCCAAAATGGTGTTGTTGATGCAGCCACAGTAGCGACTACTTTTCGATTTGATTTTGGAGATGCGGGCTTAACAAGAACAGGCTCGGCTTCAGATTACGTTCTCCTCTATAGGTCGACATCATCAGGTGAATTCTCAAGAGTATTTGCCAATTCATACACCTTCGAAGGAGGAGATCAAATTGCAGTATCAGTTCCCTCCAGTAGGCTAAGATCTGGCTATTATACGATTGGTCGAGGAACTCAGATCACATCCCGAACGTGGTATGTGTTGCAGAATGGCGATTGGTCCGATCCAACTACCTGGACGTTAGATGCGGGTACCGCTCCAATTCCGGATAATGATCTAAATGAGACTCCAGGGAACGAAGATGTAGTTGTTATCAAGAATGGAAAAACGGTAACCATACAATCAACCACAAATAATTTAAATACGGCCAGTATTACTGTTGATGGTACCCTTGATTTGACCACTTCCTCAGGTCATGATTTTGTCATTATTAATGGGCAAGGATCCATAAAGATGAGCGGTAATGGAGGGGTAAGTAACTTCCCTGATGGAAATACCTCTTCGTCAGATGGATTTGGAAATCCTGCAAACGGAGGCCTCCTGATAGTTGAAGATGCGCTGGAATTTGATCAGGATGAAATATTCAAAGATGTCAGAATTCAAACCGATGATCCTGCAGATATTGTAGCGATAGGCGCTGACCTTTTGATAAATGGAGATTTTAATGTGAGGTATGGAACGTTGCAGTTTGGAGATGGTACGACTACAAACAGAACCTTGACCGTAGTTGGGGACTTCTCTGTAGAAAATAATGGAGGGTCTCAGGATGGCAGAGTAACAACTGCAGTAGCCAGTAACACCCGCCATGAATTTGACCTTTACGGGGATTTCTTAAATGAGGGAACGGCTCAGTTCTCCGATAGAACGGCCCCAACATATAGCAGTGAATCAACCAACGGAGTTGTGGACTTGAACTTGATATCCACAACCCAAAATCAGCGGGTGGACTGTAATGGATTAACTTATTTCTACCGAATAGAAATCGTAAAAGGTTCGGTGGATTTTGTCGCTGATATACAGGCTGATGATCCTGGAAACTTTGTATTAACTGGGTATGCAAATCAAAACACTGGCGGAGATATTACTGATCCAGCAGATAATCAAAATGCATTTGGATTAATTACGGGTACAGCTAGCGTCGGGACCAATGTAAGCGTAAGGTTAAATACAACAGGTAACTATTCGATTGGAACAAATGCCAAACTAATGGTTAGTGGGGGTGAAGTAACCAAGACAGGAGGGGCTGCTATAACGCCTTATGGAACCATTGAAGTAACTGCTGGAACTCTCGAAGTTCCTTCTGGAAGTGGTATTACTACCAGGGATGAAGGTCAGATAAATATCTCTGGAGGAGAAATTTGGGCAGCACAAATTCGAACCTCCGTTCAGGGAGCCGCCGCTCAAGGAGGGTATCAGCAAACTGGAGGAACAGTTAATGTTTGGGATTATTCCGCAGCAGAAAGTCCAATTCTTGGAATAGCGGCCGGGTCTGCAAGCGCTACATATGCTCGTTTCTGTCTTACTTACGAAGGGAATTCTTTCACAATGACTGGAGGTACTTTGAATGTTAAAGATCCCACTACTGCTGGTCTACTTTTCATTAATGCCGATCCTTCAAATATCAATGTTACGGGTGGACAAGTAAATGTATATTCGACGACTGCAGGCTCTTCCTTGATAGCATCAACGGCCGGCTTTTGGAATCTATCTCTTATTCAAGAAAGTACCGGTACTATCTCAATAGAATCAATGACATGTGGTCCTGGCGGAGCTGATGATCGAACAATCACAGATCCTGATTTAGTGGTTTTAAGTGATTTGTTGATCGATACCGGGGCAGAATTGGTAATGAATGATAATGATCTCTACATAGGTGAAGACTTAACCATTGAGGAAAATATAGCAGGAGTTACCTACCAATCAGGAACAAATACCACGTATTTCAATGGAGACCTTAGTGGGCTTATTACACTCAAATCAACTCAAGCTGATCTGGCTACTGGAAGATTGGAATTTAATAATGTGGTTCTGGATAAATCGTCAGCTAACAGGGGAATATTTTGTGAATATGACATTCTAAATTTTGGTGGTAATGTCATTCGAGTTGAAGCTGATATGACAGTTGAACAAGGATTTTGGAATCAGGGAAATGAGAATCTTGACCTCCAAGGAGGAAATATTACCAATAAAGGAATACTTGGAGTTTATGAACCGGGAGTAACTGAGGGTGAAATTATTTTAAGAAATGATCCCATCGTCTTAAATACTACTGATGGTGCTCAATTCGGATATGTTAGGGACAACAATAGATTTGGGATTACGCTGACCAGCGATGTATACATTCAAAGGTTAAGGTGGAGAAGAGGCTTGTGGATATTAGGAACAAATAATTTAAGAATAGACAGATTAGATATACGACCAAATACAAACAACAATGGATCGGACTATGTTGATGAAGATGGAACTACGGTCTGTGAAAACTGTCTTTCAGCCAATTACATGTTTTCTACTGAAGGTAATGCTTCAGATGGAGGTTTAAGCTTGATGATTCCTTCAGATGGTATAAATGATGCAATATTGCGCGCCGATAATGGAGATCCTACAAGGGATATTTTTGATTATCGTGGCAATGTGATTGCTAATACAACCGGAGGTGGTGCAAATGATAATTTATTCATTTTTCCTGTCGGAATTGGCAATAGCGGGATTGATATTGAGTTTGGAGATCCATCAGCTACCACTACTGCTGATACCTCTAAGTATACCCCACTATATTTAGATATTCAGGATGTTACTGGCGTAACTGAGGATTCTGTTTACGTAACGGTACGGCCTGTGGATGGTGTACTTCAGACTACCGACCTTTCAGGAGGAGATGTACTCTCCTACTATTGGAGTGTAGATCATGCATATACAGGGATTACACCTTCCGTGACAATACAAACTGATTATTATGTTGACGATCTAGATGGATCTGCAAATGAATCATTGTTCGTAGCTGGCGAAGTGGAGGATGAGGGGACATACACCAGATCTTATGAAGATGATAACATTCCGGAAAACGAAGGGGTGGATGATGTAAATAAGCGAATTACTTTCAATGGAGATAGCGATACAGGCTTTAGTTTATCAAATACCAACTATACTGCTGGTGAATCTAATCGATTTATTGGGAGTCCGGATATCTTTTACCTAAATGTAGGTAGTGGTAATAATAATTGGACAAATAATAATTCATGGGCGAGTGACAGAGATGGAACGATTCCCGCCGGGGATTATCCGCAAGCAGGGGATATTGCAATCATTCAACGTCAGGGTACTTTTTATAGCGGTATCGTGACCGTGCGTTCAGCCGAAGCTGCTGCTAAAGTTGTTTTTGATGATAGGCATGGATTTTCATCCGGCTGTCCGAGAATTATTTTTGATACACAAAGCTCTTATGCTTCTTACAATTCAGATTTTGGAGTAATTGAAGTGGCAGATACACATGAAGGTGGCTCAACACCGAATGTTTCTCACGGAGCAGTTATACAGTATAATTTAGAGGAAACCTACACCGGAAACTTTCCGGGTGGTGATTTTGGTGATTTTAACAGCTATGAAAATGCACTTGTCATCTATGCGTGGGATGGTGCTCCGGCAAGTGCGGATGTTACGCTATCAAGTGTTGCTACTGAGTATCCAATTATGTGGTTTGCAGGAGGCAATAATCAGAGAATATTCCGATTTCCAGATGTAGATGTAACTACGAATGGAAGGGTAACGGTACCTGGTGATGCTATTGTGATCGCTGGGGAAGCCACATTAACAGTAGGAGAGAACCTTCAGGCAGGACACCCGAGCTGCTGTGGGGTTGAGGGTCAATTCTTGTTTCCTGGTGGATCAGCTTCTTCTTCGACTGTAATAGTAGAAGGAGATTTGGAAGTAAGAGGCAATGATAATGTATCACAGATCGGAATCAATAATCCAACCGCCGGTGTACAAACACACACCTTAGTTGTGAAAGGAGATATTACCATTGAATCAACTGGAGGTGATATTAATTTAGGAGATGGTAACCCTGCAAATACCAACGTAACGCTTGAATTGCAAGGCGAGGGAGATCACGCATTTAATATCAACGATGCGACAGGATCCACCGCTACCTTCTCGAAAATAATAATGAATAAGGGTTCAGATACCACTAGCACCTTTACTTTTAATGATGTATTCACGTTACCAACCCCATCTACTTTGGGAGAGCAACCCATAGAGATTCGCAACGGGTTATTGGTCTTAAATGATGCTTCAATTGATATAACACTCGCTGATGGCACTCAAGGTAACTTTTACTTACCAAATACTCTCAGCACTGAAGCATCCTCAGGCTCGGGCGGTCTTGAAATAGCAGCTGGTAATGCAGATATAATAGGTGACGATACAGGTATCATTCTGGATGGTCTTCTTCGAATTTCAGGAGGTACACTGGATATGAGTGATGACTCTGGGGACAATGGAAATAACTTCATTCAATATGGTTCCTCCGATGAAGCGGTCATTGAGGTTTCTGGTGGCTCCTTACTGGTAGGCTCACAGGTCAGAAGAGCATTGACTAGTACCACCGGGCTTTTGAATTATACACAGACAGGTGGTATTGCTCAATTTGGTATTACGGCTGCTCCTGAAAACACCCGAGGGGTTTTCGAGTTGTTGGGCTCTGGTAGTGAGTTTACTCACACAGGAGGTGAGTTTACAGTTGTTAGGGAAAATGGATCTGCTACGGTTGGTTCACTTATCATTAAACCAAATGGAGGGGATATTGATGTAAGCGGATCCACCATTAGCATTGGTAGTGCGGATACCCCTGCCAATCAGGACGATATCGGAATAGATGCGAATGTGCCACTAGGTAATTTGCTTGTCACAGGAAATAATAGTCCTACCACTAAGATTTATAATGTGCAGCTTGAAATCGATGATCTTACAATCCAATCGGGAGGCACATTTGATGCCAATGGATTTGACCTCACAGTTAATGGAGACTTTGATAACGATGGCACCTATTCGAATGGAGGCACAGACATCAATCAACAAACCACAATCTTCCCAACGACAAGTCCGCAATCAATTTCAGGTACTGGAACGACAGATTTTTTCAATTTGGAAAAGGATGGAAATGATGTATTAACAGTAGGTAAAGATGTCAATGTAGAGAATGACTTAAGCATACTGGATGGAACCGTGAGCACGAGCACATTTGCAATAAATCTGGAAGGTGACATGATTCATGATGCAACCCATCAAAGCACTGCCGCAGGACCGGGAATTGTATTTAATGGAAGTGAATTACAAAATCTGACAACCACCTCCAATGCAGGCGTATTCGGAGCAGTGACTATAGATAATGCAAATGGAGTAGAAATTCCGGGTGATGGTAAAATATTCGAAGTAGACGAAAAAGTAATTTTGACATCCGGGGTGTTCAATATTGGTGGAAACCTATTGATTATGGATGAGGATGCAGTCTTTGAAAATGGATTGGGAGGACAAACCAGGTCAGACTTCAACGTTAACAATATGATTTCAGTAAATGCCAGCATTACAGATAATGGCGTAAGAAAGCTATACAACGATAGCTACACAGGAACATACTTGTATCCGGTTGGATTAAACTACTATACCCCGGCCGAAGTAAATGTGACAGATTTATCAGGTTCAACAGGTGATGATAATCAGATTACCATTAAGCCGATTGAAGATATTGCTGGTGGAATTCCTGATGATTCGGACGAAGTGTGTGGTCCTTTCACTCAGGACTATGTAGATGTTGATAACATCCTTCAATTCTACTGGTCCATACGGTCTGAAAATATTGAGGATTTTGATGGATCTATTTTCTTGTATCATGTGGATGAGCTTGAAGCTTTTGATAATACAGAATCACTTGATTTGACAAATTATGCTCCTGCCAGATTGCTGAATGCAAGTTCATCGTGGGATAAAGGATATGGAGCAGACCAATTTGATGAAACCAATAATGTGAGTGAGTTTAGGTTGATTGGCGGGGGCGATTACACTGGTTTTACCAGTACAGATATAGCAGGAACGTATACAGCAGGTATCTATGTAGAATCCGACTCCAATACACCCCTTTGTGGTGGCGCTATCCCTGACGTAGTTCCAGAGTACGTGACATTGTCAAGTGCTACATCAGGTGATGTGGATCAGGGAGGCTCATATGTAGGTGGTGTTCCTCCATCATTAGGAGAATCCCCGGATCTTCGCGTTGCGGGTGACTTTACCCTTAATCTGACAAATGCATTCTGGCGCTTTAGAAAGGTGACCATTGAGACCGGGGCTACACTTACTGTTTCCGGGGCGGGTGTAAATCTTGGAACCGTTGAAGGAGATGGAACACTGAAGCTTATTAATACTAACGCATTACCTGCTGGGGATTACGCATCCTTCGAAGCGGATGCCGGATGTACAACAGGCGGTGGATTTGAGCTAGAGGTGACTACAGGAAATAGTGTGGATTTGACCTTACCATTTTCAAGGTTGAGAAGATTAATCCTGTCGGGTGATGGAGAAAAGGTGGTAACGAATGGCACAACATTTAATATTTGCGAAAATCTGGAAATCCTGAACAATGGTACATTGACAATGGGAGATAACACAACATTCAATATCCAGGGAGATATCATCAAGTCTGCCACAGCAACATTTGATGGAGATTTTAGCAATGCCAGGATTGTGATGGTAGGAACTTCTACACAGCAAATAGATGGTGGTTTCACAGGGCTTGAACAAATCAAGTCACTTGAAGTAGATAATTCTTCCGGTCTCACAGTGCTCAACGGATCCAATGAAAATGTGGAAGTAGAAGATCTGATAATGACTGATGGGAAAATATTTACGGATGATAATAACTCTTTGATAATTGTGAGCACAGGTAGTGTGACCGGTAATTTCAGTAGCACGACTTTCGTGGATGGGCCACTTGTGCGAAGATTAGAGACTTCAACCGATCGTCAATTCTTCCCTGTAGGAGATGGTACTGTTTACTTACCATTTGAAGTAAGTAATACTCAGGGGTATGTTGGCACAAAAGACTGGACGGTTAAATATCACGATGCAGATCCCGGATCCAACACAATTATGACCGGTGAAAATGCATCTTATGATTTTTCAACCTGGGGTGCTGAATCTAATTCCGCAAATTCAGTTCTGTTCAGACAAGATCTTTTTGAAGTGGAAGTAGCCTCTCCGGCTACAGCAGATGTAAGACCGTATTGGGATAGTGATTCGAATGTGGGCGCGGATGCAAACTCATGGCAATACTTAAGAGTCATGGTATGGGATGCTGGTGATGGAACCTGGGAAAGCTATGGAAACGACAATGCGAATTACAGCGGGATGAGTGCTAGTAGTGGGTCAGTTGTTTCTGACACAGAACTTTCTTTTAGTACAAATTTTGTGACATTGGGATCTAATGAGCCGGTGGCATTGCCAGTTGAGCTATTGTTATTCAGCGGAATCATAGAGGATAATAAGGCGAAACTGAAATGGCAAACAGCCACAGAGGTCAATAACGATTATTTTGAAGTACTACACTCTACTAATGGAGAAGATTTTGAAAGAGTGGGTACAGTTCAGGGAAATGGTAATTCAAACGAAGTACTTACTTATGAATTCACGCATTATTCTCCTGTGGAGGGAATAAATTATTATCGCTTAAAGCAGGTGGATTATGATGGTTCTATTGAATTTCATGAGATTATTCAATTAGAAAATAATATAGCTAGAATAGTAAATGAAATAGAGGTTTCAACCTATCCAAACCCAACAGATCCTGATAATTTAAATCTGCGGATATTGAGCGGTGATAACAAATCCAAAATTAACGTGAGAGTCATGAATCTTTCTGGTCAATTATTTATTGATGAAGAATTCGAAGGTGCTCTGACCATAGATGAAAAGCTGGTTCCATCAAGAAGAATGATCCCTGGAATTTACTTTATGGTCGTCCAGCAGGGGAAAGGAATTCAGAAACATAAAATAGTAATTAAATAGCTAATAAGAATTTTCAACATTCACCATACAGCAGGCCACAAAGCCTGCTGTTTCTGTTCTCAGGGTGTTTTGTCCCAGAGAGACCAGCTGAAATCCAGATGCTTTAGCAATTGCAACTTCATCTGCTGAAAAATCGCCTTCTGGTCCGATTAGTATAGTTACTGAGCTGTCAGGCTGTAGTGCATTTTGTAAATAGATGTAGGAAGAATCTACATGAGCAATCAGCTTTAAATCCGTATTGCATTCTGAAACAAAATCTTTAAAGGTTGCTAGTTCTTTTATCTCAGGCAAAAGAGGATTTCCCGATTGCTTCATTGCGCTGATAGCTTTTTTCTCCAGTCTATCTAGTCTGAGTTTCTTTCTTTCACTGTGTTTGGTTTGGATAAAGGTAATTTCATCTACACCTATTTCGGTTAGCTTCTCGGTCAACCATTCCATTCTGTCTATGTTTTTGGTAGGAGCGATGGCCAGGTGGGTGCTGAATCCTTTGTCAACAGCAATTTCAGATGAGTGAATTTCAAATTCACACTTTTTTTTCGAGACTTGGGTTAAAACAGCCTGATGCTTTCCTCCATTTCCATCAAAAATTAAAATTTCATCGCCTTTTTGATGGCGCAGCACCTGCGCACAGTGCCTCGATTCGTCCTCTGAGAGTAAATTGATACCCTGGTTAATATCTTTTTTATAAAAAATGGTCATTTTGAATAAAATTTCAGTCTATTTAGTGTGATTTTCCGTATATCATCGAAAAAACGACTTAAATACAAGCCTAATAAATTACAATTTGCAAAAATCACTTACTTTTGAGCATCAAAATTGAACTTGAAAACATAAACCATGGCAATTTTAAGACACCAAGCACTTAATTTAGTGCAAACTAGGAAGAAGGTGGATGTAAAAGCACCTTCAAAGCGTATTTCCAATTATTTTGGAGAAATGGCCTTTACAAAGGCTCAAATGCAGACCACCTTATCGCCTGAAGTATATAATAAGGTTACTGATTGTATAAGAAATCGTAAGAAAATTGATATCGAGACAGCTGATGCTGTGGCAGCTGCGGTGAAAAACTGGGCACTAGAGCGGGGTGTTACACACTATACCCACTGGTTTCAACCATTGACGGGTGCAACTGCCGAAAAACATGATTCCTTTTTTGATCCAAGCAAGGGCATTGAAAATTTCAAAGCTGAGGCTTTAGTACAGCAAGAGCCGGATGCTTCATCATTCCCGAATGGTGGTATTCGAAGTACATTTGAAGCGCGTGGATATACGGCATGGGATCCTTCTTCTCCCATCTTCATTTACGGAAAGACTCTTTGTATTCCTACCATATTTGTAGCATACACGGGAGAAGCGCTGGATCACAAAGCGCCCCTATTAAAGGCATTGGAAGCGGTTGATAAAGCAGCGGTTAAGGTCTGCCGAATGTTTGACCGAAGCGTATCAAAAGTAAATGCATCGCTGGGGTGGGAACAAGAATACTTTGTCATCGATAAAGCCCTTCATGATGCGCGACCGGATTTGGTCATGGGAGGCAGAACCCTTTATGGAAATAATCCTGCCAGAGGACAGCAGTTGGATGATCATTACTTCGGATCTATTCCTTCAAGAATTTATGATTTCATGAAGGACTATGAAATAGAAGCGCATAAGCTGGGCATACCATTGATGACTCGTCACAATGAAGTAGCACCAGCACAATACGAGGCTGCTCCGATGTACGGTCCGGTGAATGAAGCGACAGATCAGAATCAGCTCCTAAAGGACGTAATGGAGAAAGTAGCAAATAACCATGATTTACGTGTGTTATTTCACGAAAAGCCATTTGCAGGACTCAACGGGAGTGGCAAGCATAACAACTGGTCATTGGTGACAGATACCGGAGTTAACCTGTTTCAGCCGAGCTCGAGCGCGAAAGATAATTTGCTATTTCTAACCTTTTTTGTGACGACCATCAAAGCAGTGCACGAGTACGCTGATTTACTTAGATCAAGCATTGCTTCTGCAGGTAACGATTTCCGACTAGGAGCAAACGAGGCTCCTCCGGCAATTATTTCAGTCTTTATTGGTTCAACCCTTACTAAGGTGTTGGATAAACTGGAAAAGTCTGGTGACATTATGGTAGAGAAGGGAGAGAACCTTTACATGAAGCTGGGTATCGATCAGATCCCATCAATTATTCTGGACAACACGGATAGAAACAGAACGTCTCCATTTGCTTTCACAGGAAATAAATTTGAGTTCAGAGCTGTTGGATCTGATGCAAACGTATCTGACCCAATGATGGTGCTTAATACGATCATGGCCGAGCAGCTTAGCGATTTTTACAAAAAAGTGAATAAGCTCATAGACGGGGGCCGTGAAAAGAGGTTGGCTATCATTGATGTGCTCAGAGAGTATATCAAAGAATCTAAGCCTGTACTTTTTGAAGGCGATGGATACTCGGATGAATGGGTGAAAGAAGCCAAGAAAAGAAAGCTTTCCAACGAACGTGAAACGCCTCGGGCTTTGGACTTTTCAGTTTCAGATAAGGTTGTGAAACTTTATGAAAAACATAAAGTAATGAATAAGGTGGAGATCGAGGCGCGCCACGAAATTCGATTGGAAAACTATATCATGAAAGTACAGATCGAATCGAGAATGATGGCAGATATCGCCTCAAATATGATCATTCCAACTGCTACAAAATATCAATCGAAATTGATTGAAAATGCAAAGGGGTTGACTGACCTGGGACTGGATGCTACAGAGATCAAAAAGACCATTGAGCAGGTTTCTACACATATCAATAATGTACGAAGGTTGTCTTTTGAAATGACCGAAGAGCGTAAGCGTATCAACAAAATAGACGACATCCGTGAGATGGCAGTTGAGTATTGTGATAATGTGAAGGATAAGTATTTTGAACCACTTAGATATGCAGTGGACAAACTGGAATTACTTGTTGATGACGAAGATTGGCCACTACCAAAATACAGAGAATTGTTGTTTTTAAGGTAATAGATAGGGTTAGTAATTTAAAGTCCCGGTAATAAGCCGGGACTTATTTATTACTCATATTTTAAGTTTTCAGAAGGGTTTACAGTAGCTGCTTTGTAAGCTTGAAATCCGGTGGTAAGCATGACAAAGAATGTCACAATCAGCAATACCGCAACAAATAGCACGAAGTTGATTTCTGTGTGATATTCAAAGTCACCCAACCAATTGTTCATGATCTTATACCCGATGATAAAAGCAGGCAAAGCTCCCACAAGCACAAGCCAGATAAAATCTTTTACCAATAAAAGTACCAGGCCTTTCACATCAGCACCCAGCACTTTTCTTACACTGATTTCTTTGGTACGCTGCTCAGCGGTAAACGAAGCTAGCCCCAATAAACCCAGTCCGGAGATGATGATCATCATCAGTGCAAAACCAAGAAATAGTCTTCCTCTCAACTGATCGCTTTCATAGTCTCTCATAAAGTTTTGATCAAGAAATTGATATTCAAAAGGCATATTTGGAAACAGTTCACTCCAGGTTACTTTGATATGATCAAGACCCTCTTCCAAATCTCCAGAGATCTTTACCATGGCCTGTCGATTGTTCATATTAGGAAATATCATGAATGACTCGATCGGGTTGTAGAGGGACCTATGATGAAAATCTCTGATAACACCAATCACTTTATGAAAGACCGTGCTATCCTGATCAAATTGAAATCTTTTCCCTATTGGATCGTCCCAACCAAAACGCTCGACCATTGCTTCATTTACCAATACACCTGATGCCGTGTCACTCGGAAACTCACGTGAAAAATTTCTTCCTTTCACAACTTCAACTCCCAGAACATCAATATAATCATAATCAACTCCAAACCAATCCACTCCATAAATCTCCATCACACCTTCATTGGTTTCTACAGACATAACATTCTTTCCAAATCCATTTCCAGGAACCACCATCGATGTTGATGCATTTTCAATGTTTGGGTTTTTAAGTAGTTCAGTCCTTAGCGTTTCCCATCTTTCACTTGTACTTCTATTTAGAGCGAAATTGACTACCTGATCTTTGTTGAAACCAAGGTCTGCATTGCGTACATACTGCATTTGCTGATAAATCACTAAGGTTCCAATCAGCATAAAGATGGAAATGGAAAACTGAATGCCTACCAATACTCTTCTTAACCAAACATTGCCGGTACGCTTACTTCCAGATCCACCTTTGATTGCTTTGATCGGACTAAAGCCTGACAAGTAAAAAGCAGGATAGGAGCCACTCACCAGTCCGGTGAAAATCAGTATTCCAACAAGGGTAAGAACGATCTCCGATGATAACAGGTCACTCAGAAGTAATGAAGTGCCCAGTTGATTATTTATCATCGGAACGGCTACCAACAAAAGCAGTATGCTGATAAACATAGAGACCAGTGCTATTAGAACCGACTCTACGATAAACTGGCGAATGAGTGCGGCCCTTACAGCTCCCATTACTTTTCTTATGCCCACTTCCAGCGAACGACGCATGGATCGTGCTGTTGCCAGATTCATATAATTGATACAAGCAATTAACACCAGGAAAATCGCGACTGCCAGGAAAATATAGATGTAATCGACGTTACCAAGTGCCGATGGTTCATTCTGGAAGTCAGAGTATAGGTGAATGTCCTGAATATTGATCATTTCATATTTGACCTTGATGTCAAACTGATCGAAAATGGTAGCTACATATTTTGGAATGATCTCTTCATTGAGTCGCTGCTCCACATACGCAGGATCCACACCCTCATTTAGAACCACATAAGTATATAAACCAAAACCACCCCAACTTTGCGAATTGGCATATTGCTCGTTGGTGCTAAAGGAAGACATTGCATCCGGACGAATGTGTGAAGTAACGGGAATGTCCTTGTAAACACCCGTTACCTTATATGAAAAACGTTCGGTTTCCAGTAGCTGACCCATAGGATTTTCACCCTTAAACACTTTCTCCGCAAGGGTTTTGCTAAGAACAATGCTATTGGGTCCTGCCAGTGCGGTCTCAGGATCTCCCTGAATGAAATCAACCTTAAACACCTCGAAAACAGTAGAGTCTACGAGGTACCAATTTTCTGCTTCGTAGTTCCTGTCATCGTATCGAAATCGGGTATTTCCACCCCCGGCAAAACGGGTGAATTGTTTGATTTCCTGAAACTCTTCATTGACAGTTTTTCCCAATGGAGGTTGGGAGACCGCCCATCTAAATGCATTATCCGGCTCAGTAATATCCGCCGAAATGCGATAAATATTTTCTGCGTTCGGGTGATGTTTATCAAAGCTGGTCTCCTGATTCAGATACAATACGATTAGTAATGCGGATGCAATGCCAATGGTTAGACCTAAAATATTGAGGATAGCATAGCCTGGTTGGCGTTTGAGGTGGCGAATAGCCACCAGGAAATAATTCTTAAGCATGGAGTTTTGAGTTTAAGTGACATTCATAAGATACTGAGGATAATAGCAATAGTTTCAGCCGTTTATCACAATTAAGACTTTTTAACAGAAACTGTACCTTTGTCATTAAATATGAAGACAGCAGAAATACACACTAAAAAAGGGGTGATGAAAATTGAATTCTTCGAGGAAGATGCCCCAAACACGGTTAAGAATTTCATTGATCTTGCGAATGACGGATACTACGATGGATTGACTTTCCATCGGGTCATTCCAAACTTTGTGATCCAGGGAGGTTGCCCTAAAGGTGACGGTACCGGAGGTCCTGGCTATCAGATCGATTGTGAACTGGATGGAAATAACCAATACCATGATCGAGGTGTCCTTTCTATGGCCCATGCCGGAAGAAACACCGGAGGATCACAATTTTTCATTTGTCATAACAGAGATAACACAGCTCACCTGGATAGAAACCACACCGTTTTTGGTAAAGTTGTAGAGGGACTGGATGTCATCGATCAGATCAGAGAAGATGATGTGATGGAGAAAGTGGTAGTATCGAAATAATCTAAGATTTTAATTAGCTATGAACAGATCTATATTTTTTATAGGTACAGTCTTTTTGTGCCTATTCATTTCATGTAAGGATGATGACCAAACGGAGAAAACTGAACCAGAAGCTTGCTTCGATTTTCGATCTGGACCTTACTATACCGGAGATTCAATACAATTTACCAATTGCTCATCTAATGCAGAAAGCTACCAATGGAATCTAAACGGAGGTCTCATAAGCGATAAAATTGATTTCACCTTTACACCAAACAATCCTGGTGAATACAGAGTCAAACTATCCGTAGAAAATAAGGATGAAGAAGACACGCTTTCTCAAGTCTTTGAGGTAGAGGATTATAATGGATTTGTACTAGACAAAAGTTATCCAAAGCAAAGTGCATCTCCGAAATCTATCATTAAAATGGCTGATGGAAGTTATTTGGTTTCGTATGTAAGTTTTAATGTGTTTGAGCCGAGTAGATACTATCATCTTTTAAAGATCAATGGATCATTTGATGTAGAATGGGAGTGGAGCAGGAGATATGGAGCAAACTTGTATGGGTCTACTTTATTTGAAAACGACAATGGAGATATTCAGTTTACCCAAAACAACTGGATAAGTGGCTTTTCGGAGACTTTAGTCGAAACATTCACCGCCACTGGTCAAAATATCAATTCACGAACAATCACGAACAATGAAAACGGACTGATTGATTATATGATTGATGGTGATTCCATCATATACGTAGGATATTCAGGTCCAAGGTATGATTATGATTTGTTTATTCATATCACTGACCATCAAGGTTCCGCTTTAGATACTAAGTTGATCTCCTTTGATGAAAAAGTTTTGGTTGGAAAAAGTATAAGAAAAAATAGCGATGGATACCTACTTTTAGGTTGGTCCAATATTGAAGCACTTTCAGATGAAAAGCCAAAAATTAATTTATTACAGTTGGATCATTCACTTTCAAAATCATGGGAAATGACCTACAATATTGAAGGAACTGATGCAGATCGTTTAAATGGTTTTGACGATAAATGGAATCTTATTTCAAACGAGGATAATAGCATGATGATTTTTGCATATCCTACTGTAATGAAGTTAGATCAGGAAGGGAACAAAATATGGTCGAAAAATTATAGACCAACGGAAGAGTTTTTACAAGGATTGGTTGACGGAGGTGTGATTAAGGTTGGAAGTGAATTTATTTTTGGTTATGATAATGTTCTGATAAAGATTGATCAGGAAGGTAATGAAAAATGGAGAAAGGAGATACCAACAGGCACGGTTGTTCAATTGCTCCAAGAAACCGATCATTTTGTGATTTTAGAGAATAGGAAATCTTATTACTCCTCGGAAGATATTGATGGGGAGCTAACAGCATACCAGGTAAGTTTAATTAAAATGGACTTTGATGGTAACTACCTGGATTTTTAAGGTCAAAACAATGAATTTTAAGGCTCTCAATGCGAGAGCCTTTTTTGTTTGCCTGCAAACAATGGTAACTTCAAATGGTTCTTAATGAAAGTCAATCCGATGAAAAAGTTTCTTCCAGGTCTTATAGTATTCTTTCTATCCACTTATGTATTAGCACAAAACCGAGCTACTCCTGATACCATTCCCACAGGTAAAGGAGAGTTGATCATTCAACCTATTCTTCATGGAACGCTGGTTTTATCATGGAATGACATGACCATTTATGTCGATCCCTACGGAGGGAAAGAGAAATTCGTGGGACTAAAAGATCCTACGCTGATTTTGATAACGGATATTCATGGAGATCACTTAAATCAGAAAACGCTGGATGGGTTAAACACACAACGGGCACAATTTATCGTGCCTCAGGCTGTGAAGGAGAAACTCCCAGATGAAATGAAAAGACGAGCAGCGGCCATAGATAATGGCCAAACGATTGTAATTGAAGAATTAGAGATTCTAGCCATCCCAATGTATAACTTACCTGAAACAGACGATTCACGTCACCCGAAAGGCAGAGGGAATGGTTATGTGCTTACGCTGGGAGGGAAACGCATTTATGTTTCCGGAGACACAGAAGACATTCCCGAGATGAGGAACCTCCAAAATATTGATGTTGCGTTTGTTTGTATGAATCAACCCTACACAATGAGTGTGGATCAAGCTGCTAGTGCTGTGATCGAATTTCAACCGTCGGTTGTATATCCTTTTCACTACAGAGGGAAAGGAGGGCTAAGCGATGTAGCTTCTTTCAAAAAGAAAGTTGAAGCTGCGGGCACATCTACCGAGGTGAGACTTAGAGATTGGTACCCACAGTAACTTTTACTTAGGCAGCAGCTCCCATTTGGTTAAGCCACATTTGGAAAAAGCTAAGCTCTACCCATTGTTTGTTTGCTGAGTGGCTATCGCCTGACGTTTCAATGAGTACCCACATCGTACCGTATTCATCTTTTTTCCCTGCTACAACGTTTCGCTTCAGCATCACACCATTCACTTCGTATTCTACTGACAAGTCCATTAGTTGATTAAAATAGATCGCTTCCATAACTTTTGCTTTTTAATTATGATTCAAAGATGCGATCAATGATAACCCTGTGGTAGCGTGATTTTGGTATTTTGGTGATTTACGTGATTTACGTATGTCTTTAAAGCCCCATTTAAAGCTTCTCACAGCGATCTTTCAGATTATCAAACATAAATATTGATAGCTGATTCCGAACATCCGATCCGGTTACACTTTCAATCTTACGTCCATCTATCTCTACAACAGGAGTTAGTTCTCCCATCGTCCCGGTAGCAAAAACTTCGTCTGCATTATAAAACTCTATTAAGCTCAAATCTTTTTCGTGACATGGTATGCCATTGTTATTCGCTAGCTCAATCACAAACCCACGGGTAATTCCATGAAGACAGGCGTTGGCGTAAGGTGTATAAAGGATGCCATTCTTTACCATAAATAGGTTGGTATCATTTAGCTCTGCTACAAATCCACGATCATCCAACATAATTGCTGCATCAACGCCAGCAAAATTGGCCTGAATCTTAGCAAGGATGTTGTTTAATAGGTTGCTGTGATGAATTTTAGAATCGAGGAATTGAGGACTATTTCTTCGTTGGGTGGAGGTGATCACCCGTATGCCAGACTCATTATCATAAACCAAAGGTTTCCACTCAGCAAGAACGATCAAGCAGCTGCCTTTTTGATTGAGGCGGGGATCCATTCCAGAGGTTACTTTTTCTCCTCTGCTCAGCGTGAGTCTAATATGGACATCCTCGTCCATTTTATTAGCTTCCAGTGTTTTCTTAATAGCATCCTTGATAAATTGCCTGGTAGGCACATGCTCAAAAGCTAAAGCCTTAGCAGATTCATACATCCGATCAAGATGCTGCTCCAGGTGTAAAATTCCCTCCTTGTATACACGAAGGCCTTCCCATACGGTATCACCTCCCTGAACAGAAGAATCAAAGACAGAAACCTTGGCCTCCTCTCTTGGGTAAAGTTTGTCGCCTACCCAGATTTGTATGTTTTTATTTTTTGGATTGAATTTTTGTAGCATGATTCTAAGTGAAGTTTTTCAATTTCTGATAGTAAGGTAAGGCTTCTTTATACAAGTCCTTGCACTGCTCAGGCAATGGACGTTCGCTGGTTTTTTGTTTGGTAAAGCCAGTAGAGTTGTGGACATTCTTATACCAATATTTCGCCCAGGCCCCATCCTCAGGAAGGGCGCCCTTTTCCCAGGAAAGCATTTCTTCTTCAAAGGAAATACTGATCTCCTTGCAAAGTTTAGATAGTCCTTTTTTCGGATCGGCCAGGATATCATTGGAATCGATGACAATGGGAGTGATCTCATTTTGAATTAGATAATCAAGTATATCTGCCTCATATTTCAACCCGATATCCTGTAAAGTTGGCTGAGAGATCACCTGTGCAAAGGAGGCAATCAACTGCTTTGGATCACGAATAAGAAAGATGTTTTTCATTGGAAGTAGGTAGTTCCAATCCAATCCTTCGTGATGATGCGCCATATTTTTAAGAAAAACGATTGAGTGTTTTTCCTCTAATTCCTTTATTTCCTCCAACACCTGATGTGCATCGGCAGACATACTCGTGAGGGTTTCGTCTCTTCCTGGATGATCAAGATCTGTTTTAATCAGATAATGAGCATAAAACGGCTCATCCACTACTTTGATCTGACTGTGCTGGGCAAAGGAATACATTAGCGCAGTGGATATGTTTCTAGGACCGGATATCAGGTTAATGATCATGAATTAATTCCTTTTCCAATCACAATTTTATATCCATTTAAATCTTCAATTGTGAATTCACGCATTTTGTATTCCGTGTCATTTATTGGCTCAACAATATTCGCGTTGGTATTCTGAAATTCTTCATACACCGCATCAGGGTTGTTGACGAAGATATAAAGCTTGGCGTCATCAGTAGATAAAGGTGATGAGGTTTCAGTGAAATGTATCCCGACAGCATCTTCTCTGTTAACTACTCCATAGGTTGGAGGATCTTGCCAGAGAAAAGAAATATTAAATCCAAGAATATCTCGATAGTATTCTGCAGCTTCTAGAACCGCTGGTACTGGAAGTATGATGGATGAATGAGAGAATAGCTTCATTGTCCCCCGCCACTTTCCTTTTTCTCTTCTTGCAATCTTTGTTTTCTCTTCTCCATCATTTCCTGTCTTCTCAATTTCATTTTTTCACGCTGCTGGTTCCGCTGTATAGCCTGATATTTTTCCCATTGTGCAGCAAAAATGAACTCTTTTAGCTCCGCATCGCGATCTTGAATAATCCTCCGAGTCCTCATTATTCTTTGTCTGCTTTCAAGCGAGTCTGTCCGTTCTAATTCCCTTAATCTTGGATAGTACTTTTCATTGACCTCATTCCATTTGGCTAATTGATCTTCAGAAAGATTCAATTCGACCTTCACCTGATCCATACTGTCATAGGAAATTTGGAAATTATCTTTCATTTCTGGGCGCTGAGCTTTTAATACTGTAAAAGCGAATGCGCACAATAGCAAGAGTGTGTATTTCATGCGTAAATATTCGCATAAAAAAAGAAAGCCTCAATACTTATCGTATTGAGGCTTTAAAATAAATCTTAAATTCTTTTAATTCATCTGAGCGGTGATCTTATCGCTCAAGACATTTTTAGGTACTGCACCGATTTGCTTGTCTACTACTTCACCGTTTTTGAAAACGAGTAGGGTAGGGATTGATCGGATGCCAAATTTTGCAGATACTTCAGGGTTTGCATCTACGTCTACTTTTCCAATCACTGCTTTTCCTTCAAAGTCCCCAGCAAGCTCTTCCACTACAGGACCTATCATTTTACATGGACCGCACCACTCTGCCCAGAAGTCAACCAAAACTGGCTGATCTGAATTGATGATTTCTTCAAAGTTGTTATCGGTAATTTCTACTGCTTTTGCCATTGTATTATCTGTTGATATTTTGTCTACTTGTGAATCGAACACAAAAGTAATTTGAATAGTTTATTCTCTTTTGATAAAACAGATGTTTGTTAGGTAATTGACATTTAACCACAAAGATAACTGAGATTAAAAGCAGAGAAAGCAGTGTATCTGGACCGAATCTAATGCTGTGTTCTCTGTGGCCTTCTTCGTGTTCTCAGAGGTTAAAAATCAATTTTTCTGGAGCAACACCCGATACCTCAACTCTTCAATTCCCTCCAGTTCTTTGATTAGTTCGTCCGACGGTTCAATTGTGTACTTTCTGCTAAGCATCTCCAGGTTGATTGCCCTGTTTTCATACACGCCAACCAGGGACATTTTAAGCAACGATTTTCCAGGGTACTGTCCGGCAATCCGTTCTACCTCATCTACGATGATGGCATTTACATCCTCCAATCGCATTTTGATCTCCAAACCTCTGGTCATCTTCTCTCGGATTTCGCTCAGGTGTTCAATGTTTTGGATTTTGAATTCCAACTCATCGCTGTTCCATCTGTTTTGTATGTTCCCGGTTAAATAAAGGAACCATCCTTTCTCAAGCATGGGCTTAAATTTCAGGTAATCCTGACCAAAAAGGTAGAAGGTGTAATTGTCATTAAAATCTTCGAGTGTAAACTGGCCGAAAGGATTTCCTTTTTTGGAAGTTCGATGCTGGACATCACTAACAACTCCACCTATGCGCACTTCTCTTCCTTGTAGTTTTTCAGGTTCCGAAAGTTGATGGATGCCTGCATTGGTCAGGTGGTCCATTTCAAATTTGAATTGATTAAGAGGATGACCGGAGATATACAGCCCAACCATTTCTTTCTCAATATTCAGCTTTTCGATATCACCGTATGGCTCGATGCGACCCACCTTTGGTTTAGAGATATCCGTTCCAGATGCTCCACCAAAAAGCGAAGATTGATTGCTTGCTTCTTCTTCCTGCATACGGTTGGCATACCGAATTGATTTTTCAATCAACGAGTTGCCTTCTTCGTCAGGTTCTACATATTGACGTCTATGAAATTCTTCGAAGCAATCGAATCCACCTGCCTTCGCGAGACTCTCAAACGACTTTTTGTTAACTGTGCGGAGGTTCACCCGCTTCGCAAAATCAAAAATATCTGCAAAAGGTCCATTCTCATCTCGCTCTTCGATGATGGCCATCACCGCAGACTCACCCGTTCCTTTAATGGCACCCATTCCAAATCGAATTTCTCCCTCAGCATTTACGGCAAAATCCTTTTGTGATTCATTGACGTGTGGCCCCAAAACCGGGATGTTTCGGTTTTTACATTCTTCCATGAAGAAACTCACCTTCTCAATGCTATTCTGATTGTGAGTGAGGACAGAAGCCATGTACTCAGCTGGATAATTAGCCTTGAGATATCCAGTATGGTAGGCAACTACCGAGTAGCACGTACTGTGAGATTTGTTAAATGCATAGGCAGCAAATGCTTCCCAGTCTGTCCACACTTTTTCCAGCTTATCTTCTGGGTGCCCTTTGGCTTTGGCTTGCTCGATGAATTTGGGCTTCATCTCATCCAATACATCGCGTTTCTTCTTACCCATCGCTTTCCGCAAAACGTCAGCTTCACCTTTGGTAAAACCAGCAAGGGATTGAGACAGCAACATCACCTGCTCTTGATACACGGTAATTCCGTAGGTCTCGGCCAGGTATTCCTCCATCTCGGGGATATCATAGGTGATCTTTTCCTTACCATGCTTTCTGGCAATGAAATTTGGGATGTACTCCATCGGACCAGGTCGGTAGAGGGCGTTCATGGCAATAAGATCCTCAAACTTATCGGGCTTTAACGCCCGTAGGTGCTTCTGCATGCCGGGTGACTCAAACTGGAAGGTGCCATTGGTTTCACCTCGCTGATACAGCTCGTAAGTTTTTTGGTCATCTAATGGAATTGAATCAATATCTATTTTGATTCCATGTCTTTTCTCTACGTTTTCCACAGCTGTCTTGATGATGGACAGGGTCTTCAAACCCAAAAAGTCCATTTTCAACATCCCGGCATCTTCTACCACGCTGTTGTCAAACTGGGTGACCAGAAGCTCTGAGTCCTTCGACTTGGCAAGTGGTACAAACTTGCTCATATCATCAGGAGTGATAATTACACCACATGCATGGATTCCGGTATTTCTCAGAGATCCTTCAAGAACGACTGCCTGGTTTAAAACCTGTGAGGGGAGGTCTTTCCCTTTTTTAAGATCTTCTAGTTCTTTTACTTCATCAAAGACCTTTGAAAACTTAGTGCCTGGTCGTTCAGGCACCAGTTTGGCAATAGCATCTGTTTCTGGAAGTGGCAGTTCCATCACACGTCCGGCATCACGAATGGCTGATTTAGGCGCCATCGTACCATAAGTAATGATCTGGGCCACCTGATCGAATCCATATTTGTCGATCACATATTTGATCACTTTCTCCCGACCCTCATTGTCAAAGTCAATATCAATATCGGGAAGGGATACCCTGTCCGGATTCAGGAAACGCTCAAAAAGGAGATCATAGGCAATTGGGTCTACGTTGGTGATTCCAATGCAGTATGCTACAGCCGATCCTGCAGCTGACCCTCGTCCTGGGCCAACTGCCACACCCATCTCTCTGGCCTTGGCAGTAAAATCCTGCACGATGAGGAAGTACCCGGGATAGCCGGTATTCGCAATGGTTTCCAGCTCAAAATCAAGGCGTTCCTTGATCTCATCAGTGATCTCCGGATATCGTTTTTTAGCACCTTCGAAAGTAAGGTGTTTGAGGTAAGCATTCTCCCCACGCTTGCCTCCATCTCGATCATCCTCAGGATCTTTGAATTCATCAGGAATATCAAAGGCAGGAAGAAGTACTTCACGTTCCAGCGAGTACTCCTCGATTTTATCGATCAGTTCAGAAATATTTTCGATAGCCTCCGGTACATCCCCAAACGCCTCTTTCATCTCTTGCTGAGACTTGAAGTAATAGTTATCATTTGGAAGGCCGGGACGGAACCCTCTGCCTCGCCCAATCGGGGTGCTTTGCCTTTCGTTTTCTTTGATACAAATTAAAACATCGTGTGCTTTGGCGTCTTCTTTATCCAGGTAGAAATATTCGTTTGCAGCGATGAGTTTGATGTCATGCTTACTGGCAAATCCAGCCAGAATTTCATTTAACCGATCCTCTTCTTCCAGTCCGTGGCGGTTAAGCTCTAGGTAAAAATCATCACCAAAAAGATTTTTCCAGTAAAGTACCGCTTCTTCGGCTTGTGTTTCACCCACATTTAAAACGAGGTGAGGGATTTCCCCTCCCAGACTTCCACTGAGCGCAATGACGTCCTCTTTGTATTCCTCAATAAGCGCCTTGTCAATTCGAGGATAAAGACCATAGTTTCCTTCCTTATAGGCGATAGAGCTAAGCTTGATGAGATTCTCATAGCCCTTTTTGGACTTTGCTAGCAGTACTTGTTTAAACCGTTTGTCTGGGTTGTCTTTCGTAAACTGGAGCTTGAGACGCTCTTCTGCAACGTAAAATTCACATCCTAGTATTGGTTTGATTCCTGCACCTTTTGCAGCTCTCACAAACTTGAAAGCCCCAAACATGTTACCCAGATCAGTGAGCGCCACAGCTGGCATCTCGTAGTTTTTTGCTTTGGCGATGATGGATCCCACATCAGGTGTAGCTTGCAAGACAGAGAATTGTGAGTGACCATGCAGATGGCAGAAGGCTCCTTTGATATCCTCAGCTTTTACTTCCTCCGTACCAATCTTACCGGATGACTTCTCTCGCTTCGTAGCGAAGTTGGCGGCATCCAGATCTGGCGCCTCATAGATGATCTCTTCCGGAAGAGTATCATCAATGGTTGGTATGATCGATCGTTTCAGACACTCAAAAAATGCTTTGGCTGTCGCATCTACATCGTATGCTGCATCATGTGCATCGGCAAACGGTTCTCCGAAAAGCTTTTCGTAAAGCTCGATCAGCTTCGGAGATTTTAAACGACCACCAATACCTCCCTGTAGCTGGCAAAATTCTTTGGTGTCCTCGGCGGTATCAATGTTTTTAGCATCAGCTAATAGATTCTCTTTTTCAGTTCGGAGATACTCAGCACCAATGATTTTGTTGTCAAACTCAATGTTGTGACCGACTAATACCCTGGCACGTTTAACATCTTCTGAGAATTTATCCAACACCTCAGATAAATCTTCTCCTACCTCTAACGCTCGCTGAGTAGAAATACCATGTACCTTTTCAGCGTTGAATGGAATCGTGAACCCCTCCGGTTTTATGATATGGTTTCCGGTAGAAAGTAATTTCCCACTATGATCATGCAGCTGCCAGGCGATTTGGACCAGCCTGGGCCAGTTGTCCAGTTCTTCAACCGGAGCGGTTTTATTATGAGGTAAACCGGTGGTTTCCGTATCAAAAATGAGGTACATAAAGGGTGGGTTATATTCTCATTCAAAATAACACAAAGACGATCGATGTGGAATAAAAAAAGCCCCGAAGAATCGAGGCTGTTGATAACTTGTGGATATGTGGAAATGTGTTTGATTATATTAAATATTCATTAAACAAATCATTCATCTTTTAACGATTGAGCCGGGTTCACTCGTGCAGCTTTCCATGATTGAAAGCTTATGGTGATCCACGCAATTGCGATGGCGATCACGCCTGAAGTAATATAGGTTGATGGCTTTAAACTGGTCCGATAGGCAAATGCTTCCAACCAGTAATTCATTGCAACCGAAGCGATAGGGATAGCGATGATTAACGCGACTGCTATTAGTTTAAGGAAGTTTTTGGAAAGGAGATTGACGATACTTGGGATGGATGCTCCAAGAGTTTTTCTTATGCCTATTTCCTTTGTTTTTTGCTCTGCCGTAAATGCAGCTAACCCAAATAATCCAAGACACGCGATAAAGATGGTAAGCACAGCAAAAACGGTAAATATTTTACCTACTTTGTTTTCTGCTTCGTACATGGCATTGAACTCCTGATTCATGAATTGAAATTCGAATGGCTGACCGGGAGCAAACTTATCCCATGTAGCTTCCAGATATTCAATCGTTGCATCTGCGTTTTCCATTTGGATTTTAAAAAGGGCAAAGCCTGAGTTTTGGCCGAGATGCATGACCAAAGGCTCAATATTGCTTCTTAGCGATTTGAAGTGGAAATCACTAACAACGCCAATGATTTTATATCCTTCAACGACCGGGTTATCATTGGAACCTCCGTAATTGTAAATCATTGATCCTACCGGATTCTCATATCCAAAATTTCGAGCGGCAGTTTCATTGATAAGTACAGCCGTTGAATCACGGGAAAATTCTTGAGAGAAATAACGACCCTCTTTTATCTCTACCCCCATGGTAGTGACAAAGTCGTGATCGACAACTGCAATGTTAATCACCAGACTTTCATCAGATGCTGCACTGGCATTTTTGAAGTAAAGGTCAGAGTTATTGGAATTTCCAATGGGGGTAAAGCTGGCGATGGTGCTGTTCAATATATTGGAGTTCCTTGAAGCTTCTTCTTTGTATGCATTTACCTGGTCTCCTAAAATCCAAGCATCATTAACCATGAGAATTTGATCTTTTTCATATCCAAGCTTTTTGTTTTGGATGTATGATAACTGATCGAAGACGATGGCGGTACCGATGATCATGATAATAGAGATTGAGAATTGAAAGATGACCAAGGCACTTCTTATCGGCCCACTTTTCATTCCCTGACGCACCAAACCCTTCAAAACTTCAACTGGCCTGAACATGGACATATAAAATGCAGGGTAACTACCTGCCAGTAAACCAACAAGAACCATTACTCCGATCATCAGTAAGATGAACTCACCTTCAAGCAAGCTTATAAAACTTAATTCTTTGGATGCTAATAAATTGAATGATGGAAGAGCTAATAAAGAAATCAAGTAAGCAATAAAAAAGGCCAGAATGGAAATAAGAAGTGCCTCTGAAATAAATTGATTGATGAGTTGTTTTTTACGAGCACCCATTGCTTTTCGTACTCCCACCTCTTTTGCGCGATTAGCAGATCTGGCAGTGGCGAGATTCATGAAATTAATGCATGCAAGAAGAAGGATGAAAAGACCAACAGCCGAGAAAATGTACACATACTTGATATCTCCATTTGCTTCCAGGTCACTATCCTTGTTTGAATTTAAATGAATGTCTGTTAGTGGAAATAGTGAAAATCCTAATGCATTTCCACTATTACGAAACTCTTCCATATTCATATTGAGGAACTGCTCTATCAAAGGGGCGCAATACGTTTGGATCATATCAGGAAACTTGGCCTCAAGCTCTTCACCTGGAATGCCTTCTTTTATCTTCACATAGGTGTTAAAATTGGTGCTTAGCCAATTTTGGTTATTGGCCCATTCAAACGTGCTCATGGAAAGCATCATATTGTGATGAAAATGAGTGTTAGCTGGAATGTCCTCATAAACCCCTGTGACTTCATAGTCGTGTTCATTATCAAGTAATAGTACTTCACCTACTGGATTCATGTCGCCAAAAAGCTTTTTAGATGTGGTATGATCAATCACCAGTGTATTTGGTCGATTCAGGGCAGTTTCCTTATCACCATAGATCAGATTTAAAGAAAAGAATTTGAAGAAATTGGAATCGGCCATTAGCACGTGTTCCTCTTTAAATGTTTCTGTTTGTCCTTTCCTTTTCACGAACCAGTTTCCGCTATTTCTACACCTCACAGCATCCTCAACCTCCGGATAGTCTGTTTTTAAGGCAAGGGCAGTTGGCGCACCAACAGCTGCTGAGATGTGATCAGACCCATTGAGTGTAGCAGCAAAATCGACTCGATAGATTCTATCAGAACCTTCGAAATGCAAATCATAGCTCAATTCATCTTTAACAAACAATGAGATGAGCATGAAGCATGCCAGCCCTACAGAAAGTCCAATAACGTTTAGTAGTGAATAGAATTTGTGCTTCAACAGATTTCTTAATGCAACGTTGAAATAGTTTTTGAGCATAGCAGTAGGAGTTAGTTATTGTATTAGTTATAGTAATGATGCTTATTATCCAAGATAGTTGCTCCAGGTAAAAAAGCCCACCCCAAGATGGGGTGGGCCCATAGTAGAGTAGGTGAATTTATTCGTCTTTCAATGATCTGGCCGGATTTACCCGAGCTGCGTTCCATGACTGGAAGCTCATGGTGACCCATGCAATCACCAGAGCTACTACTCCAGCCAATATGAAAATCATAACATTGATGTTGGTTCTGTTTTCAAAATCCTGAAGCCATTCATTCATAAAATAATAGGAGACAGGCGCTGCAATGATAAAAGCAATCCCTACCAGCTTTAAAAATTCCTTTGAAAGAAGTGTGATGATGCTCATAATAGAAGCACCTAATACTTTCCTTACACCGATTTCTTTGGTTCTCTGTTCTGCTGTGAAAGCGGCCAACCCGTATAATCCCAGGCAAGCGATGAAAATGGCAAGGAATGCAAACACTCCGAATATTTTCCCGAGCTTCTGCTCGTTCTCATACATTTCATTGAATCGCTCATCCAGGAAGCTATAGGCGAACGGTTGGCTAGGCGCAAATTCATTCCATTTATCTTCAAGGAAGTTGATAGTTGCCGACATATTTTCACTGGTGATTTTGAACGAAACAAAGCCACGACTTCTTCCTAATTCAAAAATGAGCGGTTCTATTTGATCTCTGAGTGAGGTGAAATGGAAATCCTTCACTACACCGATCACTTTGTATGATACCGCGTATACGCTATCCTGAAACCCATCAAAAGTGGATATCGTTTTCCCTACGGTTTCTTCTTCTGTCCATCCCAGTTTATGCATCGCAGCTTCATTGAGTACTACTGCTGAGCTATCGCTTGGAAAATCTTTAGAGAAACTTCTTCCTACTTTCATTTCAATACCCAGCGTTTCCATGTAATCATGATCCACTCGGTATTCGTGAAAAATATATGTCTCACTTTTAGTCGCATTAGAACCGGGAAACCAGGCATTATTATTATTAGCCGTATTTACAGGTAAAAAGCTAGACATGGTACCTGCAAGGATATTGGAATGCTGAAGTGCTTCGTTTTTATACGAATCTGCCTTATCATCCATCAACCATGGATCATGAATCATTAAAATGTGATCCTTGCTGTATCCGAGTTTCTTATTCTGAATGTATGATAGTTGCTGATATACGATCGCTGTGCCAATGATCATGATGATGCTCACACAGAATTGTAGGACCACAAGGGTGCTTCTCAGTCCACCACCTTTCAGCCCGAGATTGAGTTTGCCCTTAAGCACTTCCACCGGTCGGAATTTTGAAAGAAAAAAAGCGGGATAACTTCCTGCAAGGAATCCTACAACTATCAAAACCCCCAGCATGATCACAAGAAAGGCCGGAGAAAGAAGGCCATTGAAATTCATTACCTTATCTGCCAGTTCGTTGAACTGCCCTAACAATAGAAATGAAAGACCATAGGCGATAAGTATGGATATGAATGTGATTAAAAAAGCTTCAGTAAGGAATTGCTTTCTCAGCTGACTTTTATAGGCACCCATGACTTTTCTGACACCTACTTCTTTTGCTCGACCTGCGGATCTTGCTGTCGACAGATTCATAAAGTTGATGCACGCCAGTATCAGTATGAACATGGCAATGGCAGTGAAAATCAGGACATATTTCATGTCTCCATTCACCGTAAGTTCACCCAATTTATCAGATTTAAGATGGATATCTAAGAGTGGAAATAGATAGAAACCGGCATCATTACCCGCTTCGTAAAACTCTTCCATAGACGCACCCATAAAATTTTGGATCTCCGGGCCGATGTACTTTTCAATTAATCCGGGAAATTTTGCTTCCAAATCTTTAGGATCGTACCCCTCCTGAAGTTTCAAATACGTATTGAAATTGAAGCTCATCCACATGGTTGATTTGGCCTCTTCCCTGCTTTCCATTGAAAGTAACATTTCGTAATGGAAGTGAGAATTGGAAGGCATGTCTTCGTAAACTCCGGTTACTTCCCAGTCATCGTTATTATCTAACACCACGATTTTGCCAATTGGATCTTCATCACCGAATAATTTAGACGCCAATGATTCACTTAGAACCAATGTATTAGGACGTTCCAGACAGGTCTCCGGATTACCGGAAATTAGATTGAAGTCCCAAAATGTAAAAAAATTCTTATCTGCATATACGACTGCATCCTCATTGTAAGCATCTTCTGTGTTTTTGGCTTTAATGATCCAGTTTCCGGTGCTTCTTAGCCGTACAGATTCCTCAACCTCTGGAAATTCGACAGGCATGGTTGGTCCTGCAGGTGCACTTGCCAAAGCAGTTATAAATTCGGTTCCATTGATTGTTCCGGTAAAATCCATGCGGTAAACTCTTTCCGCATCTGTGTGGAAGGTGTCGTAGCTAAGCTCATCTACTACATATAAAGAGATCATCAAAAAGCAGGTAAGCCCAACGGATAATCCTAAAATATTTATCAGCGAGTAGAATCTGTGTTTGAATAGGTTGCGTATTGCAACATTGAAATAGTTCTTTAACATGGCCTTGAGTTTTGTCCTTTGAGTTAGTTTTAGTCCTTAATCCTTTATTAAATGTATGATTCTTAGATTTCTACCCCAGTCCTAAAGGGAGCATCCGAAAATCAACCAATTCATTAGTCCAATGTGATTTTATCGATCCGATCCCACGGAACATACACTCTGTCTGATCCGGTTTTGATTAGCACGCCCAGGTTCTTTTCACTCACATCTTGTCCATCTTCCAAAATGATACTGTCGCCACTTTTGAGAGTGACTTCTGCTTCATCAGATCTTCTTGGGGCTATTGATTTAATGTTGTAAAAAGGTATGATGAACTTTACATCATCTTTTTCTCCATTAAGCAGCTCAAACGTGTATTCTTCGTCCAGGTCATAGATGATCTCTCCGGAATGACGATCTCCATTGTCAACTTGAACAGTTCCTTTGATTTTCTTGGGAGAAGAAAATGAGCTGTAAGCTGGTCCACTGTTTGGTGCATCCCTGAATTCTACACGATCAAATTCGTCCCAGTCGATATCCACTCGTCCCAAACCTTTTAGTGTTACAATGATTCCTTTATTATCATCATCCACATCATTGGTACCTCGTAAATCAAGCGTGCGTCCTGATTTTAATCGCACGATACTACTGCTGTAACCATCTCGCTCGATTGATTCAATTTTATCGAATGCGATCTCATAATCATCACCATCTTCCTCACCATCCAGAATGTCTGTTCCTACGCGCTCATCATGATCCCATTGAACAAATCCCGTAAATTCTCCCAGGTCACAGATTACTGTGCCATATAGAGGTTCACCAAATTTCTCATCAAGGTTTGATGGAGTAGGCAGGAACTCGATTTCTTCCAGATTGCTCCATGAGAGTCTGATTTTTCCAAGCTCCCGATCCAGCACAGTGATTTTGGTCCCAATATCATTGTATCCGGATCCATCCACTTCGATGTATTCACCATTTTTTAGTTTCACTTCCACTCTGCTGCCTGAGCGAATTCTTAAAGCCTCAATATTTCCAAATTCAGTAGAAAACTCGTGCACAAAACGACCGTCATTATCGTCCCAGGAAATGTTTACGAATCTAGAGATGAGGTTGTCATTATCATAATATCGATCTTCAAGTTCATCGAGCTCTCTGCTTGATAGATAATCAAGGTTTTTGTTTTCTCGCTTAGAAGCATTGAACATATCCGTCCAATAGACTTCTTCCTTCCCCCAACGAATAGGTCCTTCGTACTCGTCACCGTCTTCGGTTGTAACTTTTCCATAGATGAATCCCTCATCCTGAGCAGAGACGGAGATAAAGGCAAGGAGTGCGAATGTGGCCAGAAACGATTTGAAATAGCTTTTTAGTCCAGTCATAGTATTTGAGTTTAGGTTTTCTTTTTTGGTTTGATGCCTTTCAATGACAAAAGGTTGCACCAATGGTTTCTTTTATTTGTATTGATTAGTACTTGTCAATACATAGTACATACGCGATACCATAGAAGAAGTTGCCGGGGTGGGGTTACTGGTTCACAGCTTTCACAAATAGCTGAAAATAATCATTGAGTGGACAAGAGGAAGCTATTTTATTTGCCTCGGTTTGATCATTAGCCTCGATCAATACAAATCCTGCAATTAGCTCTTTGGCTTCTACAAATGGACCATCTGTTGTTACAGAATTTTTACACGGAATCAGTTCACCACTTTTCAAGGAAAGTCGTCTGGCCACAATATGCTTATCTGCAAGGGATTCTGCCCACTTTCCATATTGGATAATACAATGCTGTTCTTCTGAGGGGGATATGCCACGCTCGTTTTCAGCAGCTATTATTATTAGGTATTCTGACATACGTGATTGACGAATGAGTGCACTAGAAATCGACTATTCAATAACCCCAATATTAACTGATTTGCTCTCAGGGTTGAAATTTCCATCCTGGTCATATGCACCCCATGGACTATTCATGATAAAATGCAATGACCCATCTATCCATACGCCTTGTGTTGGTTCCCCTAAAACACCACCTTGAGCCAGGACCTCCTTACCGATAATTGCATTTCTATCTTCTGAAAGCTTGTACTTTATCACCCGATTCGGATTAGTTCCATTATGTAGTCCGATGAGTGAATTGTCAGTAAAGTACAGACCATCAATCCCTTTAATGAGAATGTCATCTCCTTTGATTTTCAGTTTCTCCAGGTCTTTCGATTTAAGATTGAATCGGTAGATACCTTCAATATAATCACTGAGATATAGATTCTTCTCTGTGTCATCTAACGTCAAGCCTTGTAAATTGAAAATGTCATTTGACAGATCAGCTAGTTCTTCTAATTCTCCTTTCTTGTCACTGATCCAATAAAGCTTATTGGCAGTACCATCCGAAACGTAGATGTTACCAGACTTGTCTGTGATCAGGTCTCCAAAGTTGTGTCCTCCCGGCAGAGCATAAGTTTCTAGAAGTTTGCCGTTTTTCAAATCATATTTCAGAACACTGGCAAAGCCTTCCTCACTTTGATTGTAGTCTTGATAATTGTTCATTGAAGATGTGCAAGCCCATAGTGTTTTTTCGTCAGCAGAAACCTGGAGCCCCATCACTGACCATGAATTTTTAGGGGATTCTGCCCAGAGTTTAGGCTCCCGACCTTCTTTCATTTCCCATATACTTCCATCTCGCACTCCTCCTATGTAAAATGATTTTTGTTTTTCTGAATATGTGATGGATTCAGGGTGAGAGGAGAGAATTGATAATTCATAGGTCCTTTTTAGTTCAATTGTTTCTGTGAGTTCACTTTGTTTTTTCTTTAATGCTGTGAAGCGCTCCAACTCTAATAATGATGTAAAATCTGCATCTTCAGAGAAATCCTGGGTGGCGTCCATTAGGATATACTTCTCCAATGTTTTAAGTGCTTTAGATGACTGTCCGGTGAGTGCATATCCTCCGGCAAGATTGTACACTACAGCTGGGTAATTAGGACGCATGGTGTCTATAGTGAACATCTTTTCGGTGAAAAGCTCGTAGTTTTTCTCGTCGTAGGCTTTGAGCCCTTCCTGGTAGAGTTCACGCAGGCTTTGAGACGAGCTGGCAAATGCGCTAAGTATAAGTAGTGAGTAAATTACATTTTTCATATTTGATCTTATTAACATCCTCACAACAGGTTTTTATCGAAAAACCACTAACCGTTTGTAAAAAGGATTGAATAGAAGGACAAAAAAGGTAGTGACAATTTTGATCCGAGCATCATTGATTCACATTATCATTTGATATATTGGGTGCATAATATTTTAATCACAAAACCAAACTAACAATGAATCACGATATCTATCTGAGACTCAATGGAACAACGCTTGAATGGTCATCTACGGATGGCGGCTCTTACTCTCCCGTTGGTCCTTCAAGCCCATCTACTACTGTGAATGGCACAGATACTGTCACTTTCCACGGAGGGGATGGAATTAAAAAAATTCAAAAAATCGATGAAAAAGGATCAGGCAAGAAATTGATTAAATCAAAAAGAGGTGAAGATTCTAATTCGGTTGTAGTTACCATAAAAGATACAACCAGTACGTCTGACGTTGATGCTTACAGCATACGTGTTAAGCCTGATGGCGGAGGAAAGCCGATCACTGTCGACCCGGAATTTAAAGGCGGAGGAAGACCATAAATCAATGCGGCTGACTGTTTTCATGTTAATTCTATTACTGGCAGGTTCCACCTTTTCTCAGTCGAACGAAAAGGTGGATAGTCTGCTCCATATATTGGATTCTAAGAAATTAAGTGATTCAGTTAAAGGAATTGTGCTGAGCAGGCTGGCGTATTATGAAAGTAACCCAATGGAACAAAAAGGGTATGCTGAAGAACTCTATGCTTTTGCCAAAGCCACTAATCAACCAATCTTCTTTTACAATGCGCTTTATTATAAAGCGGATGCTGAGAAGCGTCTAGGAAACCTCTCTGAAGCTATCTCTACTTTTTATGAGGCTCTTGATTTTGCAGATGACCTCCAAACCCGAAGTGAAATTTATACAGCTATAGGAGATGTATACAAGCAGAACAATGATTTCAGAAATGCATTTCTTCAATATGACAAAGCAATCGGAGTATTTAATGAGAAGGATAGTCTTCATTCTGGCGAAAAATGGGCATTAGCACTTGCCTATAATAATGCTGGTGACGGATACCTAATAACAAATAGGCATGATACAGCCTTAACCTACTTCGAAAGAGCAATGGTTATTTGGGAGTCTATTTCTAATGAAATGGCTATTGGATATAGTCATGGCAATATTGGTTTAGCTTTAGCAGGTTTAGGAGAATACGATGGGGCGGAGGCTTCAATTGAAAAGGCTGTTTCAATTCTGTTTGACTATCAGGATTATTATGCCATCTCCATTTTTTATACCTACATGGCAGATATCTACTTTGAGAGACAAGAATATGACAGGGCGCTAAGGTATGCTCATGAAAGCCTTAATATGGCAAAGGAGTATAAGCTTAGACAGCAAATTCGTGATGCATATTTAAAGTTATATGAGCTTTATAAGAAGATGGGTAAACCAAATGATGCACTTCGCTATCATGAAAGCTATTTGGTTTATAAAGACAGCCTCACGGATATAGAAACCGTTCAGCAGATGGCCGATTTACGCACCGAATTCGAAGTGGGTCAAAAGCAAGCCGAGGTGGATCTTCTGACAGCTGAGAAACGAACGCAGCGGATTATCACTATAGCTGTTGGTGCGTTTGCATTTATCCTCATTGTGCTCGCAGCTATTATATACAAATACTACCGATCTAAAGCAAAGGTCAATAAAATCCTAGCGGATCAGAAAGCAGAGTTGGAACGACTCAACAGTACTAAAGACAAATTCTTCTCCATCATCTCCCATGACCTCAGAAGCCCAGTGGCTGGATTTAATGGGATCAGCCAGATGATCAAAATGATGGTGCAAACCAAGCAAACAGATCAGCTGTTGGAGATGACCGAGCATATCGATGAATCTGTAGATCAACTTTCTAAGCTGCTGGATAACTTACTAAATTGGGCGATGCAGCAACAAGGTCATGTTCCAAATGTGCCGGAAAAACTAAACCTGAAGGATATGACAGATGATCTGGTAAAAACTTTGTCTACCATGGCTCAGGGCAAATCCATTGAATTGGTTAATGATGTTCCTGAGAACATGGAATTATGGTCAGATAAAAATACGACGATGACCATCTTGAGAAATCTTGTAAACAATGCTTTAAAGTTTACTCCTGAGGGAGGTGAAGTTGGCATAAGAGCCTCAGAAGAGAATGGTTTAGCTAAGATCGAAGTGTATGATACAGGAGTAGGAATGCCAAAGGACAAATTGAAAAAGCTTTTTCAGCTTCAGGACAAAAAGAGCACGTATGGCACCTCCGGTGAGAAAGGACTGGGACTTGGTCTTCAGCTGGTGCATGAGTTCATGGAAATGAACAATGGAAAAATTGAGGTGGAGAGCAAGGAAGGCAAAGGCACAACGTTCACTCTATGGTTACCACTATTTGAGTCCGTAGAAGAGGTTGTGGAGAAGTAGTACCTTTTTCGAAAACCATTCCCCCTTGGCGAAGGGGGAAATAGTGCCAAATACAAAAAACATTTTGACCCATGGGGATGCACTCCTCGAGTCAAAAAGAAGATAACTAGTCCGAAGCGATCCTAAAACTCAATCTCAAAACTTAGCTTCTCTCCACCTCTATCAATAACAACGGTGGTTTTATCTCCCTTCTTAAAAACAGAGAGTGCTCTCATATAGCTCATCATATCTGTGACAGTGCTATCACCAAGCTGTACAACAACATCCCCTTTTTCGATACCCGCTCTAATGGCAGGTTTGTCTTCACTTACCCCGTCGATGCGCATACCTTCACCATCAAACATGTAATCAGGCACCACACCAAGCGTAACCGTGAATCGAGGATTATCAGATTCATCTTTGGTCTTCGTGAAAGCAATTTGCTCGTCATCATCCATCAATACAATCATCTGCTCAATCATGGATGCTACTGTTAAGATTCCTTCTTCATTGATTTTTTCCGGATCGTCTCCAGGTTTATGGTAATCTTCATGCTGACCGGTAAAGAAATGAAGAACCGGAATATCCTGCAGATAGAATGAGGTGTGATCAGATGGACCTACCCCTGATTCACTTTTGATGAGTTTCAAACTATCCGAATTCACTTCATCCAAGAGCCAGTTCCAGATAGGCGAGGTTCCTGTTCCATTGATAGCAAGCCCTTTAGATTCATCTAGCCTTCCTACCATATCCATGTTGATCATGAAGTTGACTTTTGACAGATCGATAGTAGGATTTTTTGTAAAGTAATTGGAACCCCATAGACCTTTCTCTTCACCTGAAAATCCAATAAACAAAACATCTCTATTTAGTTCTTTTTCAGAAAGCACTCTTGCGAGATGAAGCATAGCAGCAATACCACTGGCGTTATCGTCTGCTCCGTTATGCACAGCCTGCTCTCCTCTGTGTAAGGAAGAAAAACCGCCCATCCCCAGGTGGTCATAGTGCGCCCCGATGACCACTAGTTCTTCTCCTGGATTATCAATCATCCCAACAACATTATAACCTGTAATTCCATCTTCTCCAGTTTCCTCCGAAGGTTGAGCATGAGGGTTATCTGCATCTTTCACAAAGAAGGATTGATAATAGCCATCCGTCCCTTTAGGTCGGGCTCCAGCAGCTTCTAGCTCTGCTACGATATAATCGGCGGCCATTTTTTCTCCTGGTGTTCCTACCTCTCGCCCGGCAAGAGAGTCGCTAGCAAGAATGGAAATATCTGTTGATATTGAGTCAATTGGATTGTACTGCTGTGGTTGTTCGCAAAAACAAAAAACGAACGTCAATAAGAGAGGTGATAAATGCTTTTTCATACAAATGCTTTGTGAGTTAGATTCGCACCTCGAAGATACCAATGATGAAGAACTTTACGATTTTATTTCTAGGGCTTGCTATTATTTCTTGTAAGCAACCCACCAATTCCGAAACAGGGGAAACAACCACAGATACGCTCAGATATAAGCAGGAAGTACATTTGAAAAACGTGCGTCAGCTTACATGGGGAGGCAATAATGCGGAAGCCTACTGGAGTTTTGATGGAAAAAGTTTGGTATTTCAGTCGGACTACTCTGAATGGGGTGTGGCTTGCGATCAGATTTTTACTCTTGACGTAAATAATCCGTCGACAGGAACACGTCCAAATATGGTAAGTATCGGACTAGGAAGAACTACCTGTGCTTATTTTTTACCCGGAGATTCTTTGATCGTTTATGGATCAACGCATTTGGCTGACAGCCTGTGTCCACCTGTTCCACCCCGAACTGATAAGTATGTATGGCCGATCTATGAAGGTTATGACATTTTTGTGGCTGATCTGGAAGGAAATATTATCGACCAGCTTACGTCTGAAGAAGGCTATGATGCGGAAGCAACCGTTTCTCCAAATGGAGATCGAATCATTTTTACCTCCACAAGATCCGGTGACCTGGAGCTTTACACAATGAATCTGGATGGTTCGGATGTCGTGCAGCTTACCGATGAACTGGGCTATGATGGTGGTGCATTCTTCTCACCCGATGGAAGTAAAATTGTGTGGAGGGCTTCCCGACCTCAGACAGAGGAGGAAATCAACGAGTATAAAGAGCTATTGGCTCAGGGATTGGTTCAGCCAACTAAAATGGAACTATATGTTGCAAATGCTGATGGATCTGATGCACGGAAAATCACCAGTTTAGGAAATGCCAACTGGGCACCATTCTTTACACCTGATGGACAAAAGATATTGTTTAGTTCTAACCATGCTTCTAAACGCGGATTCCCATTCAATCTTTTCATGGTCAATCTGGATGGGACAGGGCTGGAGCAAGTAACTTTTGATGATACTTTCGATTCTTTCCCCATGTTTAGCCCTGATGGAAAGTATTTGGTTTGGGCCTCCAATCGAAATAATGGTGGCACGAGAGATACGAATCTATTTGTAGCGGAGTGGGTGGATTGAAAATTTAAATGACCTAATCCCCCTCACCCCCTTTTTAAAAAGGGGGAACTTGGTTGTAAAAAAAAAGTCGTCCCACCATTTTCAATGAGACGACTCTATAAGCATTTAAATTCTTCTTACATTTCTTCAGGAGCTTCTTCCAATGTTATCGCTCTCTCCACAGAATTGAATGGACCAGGAATAAGGTTTTCTTCTGCATCAATCAACTCTAATTTAATTTCATTTCTCCCCATCGGTAGTCCTTCGATGTAGTAAGGTGCCCACTCATCAATCATAAATTCATTTCCATTGATCGTGGCTCGCACTTTATTTCCATCTGCTGAAAGGCTAGTATTCAATAGATAAAAATCCAACATTACTTTTTTAGTATCCGCTCCGACGTATGTACCCTTTGGTCTACTGTAGAATAGGTGAGGAGCTGTCAAGTCTGCTGAATCCGGCTCCACATCCCCCACAACCAGATTTTCTATGTGAAAAGCATCCGGACTTTTTACACTCTCATGATAGGAACGGGATAGGAAAGCAAGAACTACATAATTACCTGCGTCAATCTCTGTATTCAAACTGTTCATGTAATGAGCAGAATACGGTCCATTATTGACAATAAAGTGAATATGTTGCCCTTTTGCAGAGTTGGCTATCCCGCGTGTCTCATAGTCTTCAGTTGGTTCTCCTAGGTCGTATTCCTGAACGTCGAATGTATAGTTAACTACAAAAGAGCTATCTGTTGATGTGACAGCTGCATCTCCTCTTTTAATGAGGTTAGCGAGAGGAAACTCAGGTGAGGGAGGAGCTTTCGATAGCGTTATATCCGACTCAGCCTCCATCGCTTCACCGGATTCATCTGCTTCACCTTCCGATTTTTGAGATGTAGTGCATGAAAACCCAATCAGGGCAATCATTAATAATGTTAATAATCCAAGCTTGTTCGTTTTCATATTTAGGTTGTTTCAGTTTGTTTAAAATTACTATCTGTTCATTACAACTAAAAAACCGGACTTTTGATCCGGTTTTTTTTCAATTCGTGTTTTCAGATCAATTGTCCTTCAGGAAGTTTCTCAACACATAGTTCAGAATTCCACCATGCTTGTAGTATTCCACATCAACTCCTGAATCCAATCTTACTACTGATTTAAATTCTAACTTAGAACCATCTTCTTTAGTAGCAGTTACGTCTACCAGCTTGCCGGGGGTAAGATTTTCAGAGATACCTGCAATGTCATAGGTTTCTTTACCAGTCAACCCAAGGGTGTCCTGGGTTTCACCTTCCTGGAATTGCAAAGGAAGCACACCCATTCCGACCAGATTGGAGCGGTGGATACGCTCATAGCTTTCTGTGATCACTGCTTTAACTCCGAGTAGCTGTGTTCCTTTTGCTGCCCAGTCTCTGGATGAGCCTGAGCCATATTCTTTACCACCAATGACCACCAAAGGTGTTCCTTCCTCTTGATATTTCATTGAGGCGTCAAACACCGTCATTTCTTCTCCTGTAGGAATGTAGGTAGTCCACCCACCTTCTCTGGTAGCGAGCTTGTTTTTTATTCGAACGTTCGCAAACGTACCTCGCATCATCACCTCGTGGTTTCCTCTTCTTGAACCGTAGGAGTTGAAGTCCTTCTTTTCAACCTTGTGATCTACCAGATATCTTCCTGCCGGGTGTTCAGGTAAGAATTTCCCTGCCGGTGAGATGTGATCGGTAGTCACCATATCTCCGAGTTGTAACAATACTTTGGCTCCTTTTATGTCCTCTGGATTTGGTACATCTTCAGAGATGTTTTTGAAGAATGGCGCCTCCTGTATATAAGTTGATTTGTTGTCCCATTCATAGGTTTTTCCTTTGGGTGCAGCCAGGTTTTTCCAGGTATCATCTCCAGCGAAGATGGTCTCGTAATTCTTCTTATAATCTTCCGGGCTTAAGACACTCGTCATTACCTCATCGATTTCCTGTGAGGATGGCCATATGTCTTTCAGGTAAACATCTTTGCCATCCTTTGTTTGTCCTAAAGGCTCATTGTTCATATCAAAATCCGTATGACCAGCAAGAGCATAAGCCACCACCAGCATAGGAGAAGCCAGGAAGTTCATTTTAATGTTTGGATGAATTCGAGCTTCGAAGTTCCTGTTTCCCGAAAGAACCGAACTAACAATCAGGTCATTTTCAATCACTGCCTTTTGTACGGACGGAATCATATCTCCTGAGTTACCAATGCAGGTGGTACATCCATATCCTACGGTGAAGAACTTCAGGTCTTCCAGATACGGGAGTAGCTTCGATTTTTCGAGGTATTCAGTAACTACTCTTGACCCGGGAGCGAGTGATGTCTTCACCCATGGTTTTACTTTCAGTCCAAGTTCAGAAGCCTTCTTAGCCACTAAACCGGCACCAATCATCACGCTCGGGTTTGAGGTGTTGGTACAAGAGGTAATTGCAGCGACCACTACAGAAGCATCTGATATGCAGTGCGTCTGCCCATCAATTTCAACATCTACACTTCTTATTCCATTTTTGTTGCTGACCGTAGGTGCTGGCTGCCCACCTTCGTTGGCCCAATCAGCCACGCGTTTATTTATTGCTATATATTCTCTTCCCTGCTGTTTGAGGAGCTCAACCATTTTACTCTTAGCCTCTCTCAAAAGGATTTTGTCCTGTGGTCGTTTCGGTCCGGAGATGGTAGGTTCTACCGTGCCTAAATCCAGCTCAATTACGTCTGAGTATTCAATCTCTGCATCATCATCCCTCCAGAGCATGTTTGTTTTCGCATAAGATTCCACCATATCAATGTGATCTTCGGTACGACTGGTGTTTCTCATGTAGTCAAGCGTACGATCATCGATCGGCCAGTGAGTATCCGTACATCCGAATTCCGGAGACATGTTGGAGATGGTTGCTCTGTCAGTTACTGCCAGGTTCTCCAGTCCGGGACCAAAAACCTCTACAATTTTTCCTACTACTCCATAATCTCTGAGCAATTTGGTAATGGTCAATACCAGGTCAGTGGAAGTTGTGCCTTCCTTCATCTTTCCGGTAATCTTCAGTCCAATTACATGTGGAAGGATCATATAGATAGGCTGACCAAGCATGGCTGCTTCTGCCTCAATACCACCTACGCCCCAGCCAAGCACGCCGATTCCGTTGACCATTGGAGTGTGTGAGTCTGTTCCTACAAGCGTATCTGGAAATAAATATCCGTCTCTTTCGATCACTCCTTTCGCTAGATATTCCAAGTTAACCTGGTGGCATATGCCCATGCCCGGTGGTACCACAGAGAAGTTAGTAAACGCTTGTTGCCCCCACTTAAGCAGTTTATATCGCTCCTCGTTTCTTTCGTATTCCAGGTCTACATTCTTCTGATAAGAATCTGCGGTTCCAAAGTGATCCACGACCACTGAGTGGTCAATGACCATATCGGCAGGCACTACAGGGTTGGTCTTACTTGTATCTTTTCCTTTTCTTGCTACTTCTGCCCGGATTGACGCAATATCAACCACAGCTGGTACGCCTGTAAAATCCTGCATTAATACTCTCGCAGGACTATAAGGTATATCTTTTTTTCCAGCAGTTTCCTTCCAATTAAGCACCGTTTCAATGTGATCCTCTGTGACTGCAAAACCATCATAATTTCGGATGACATTTTCTAAAAGAATACGGATGGAGTAGGGGAGTTTTTTCACGACTGGCTTCTTCTTGGCTAGCTCGAAGAGGCTGAAGTATTTGTGTTCTCCTAATTGACTGGGTAGTTGTTTTTCGATTCCTAGAAAATCCTGAGGCATAAATCTGTATTTAAATGGTTTAAGGTTTACGATTCTAAAGATAAACAGGAAAAAGGTTTGGATAGTTTCTGGTGAGGCCGAATCAAAAAAGCCCGAATCAATGATCCGGGCTTCAGCTTTCAATTTTTGCCAGACTTATGCCGCCACTAATTTCTTACTGGATGGCTTAAATTTAGTCAGGTCAATTCCTTGTACCGCCGCTTCGTATTCTTCCATAGTTGGTGTCCGGCCAAGAATTGTGGAAAGCACCACTACAGGTGTTGATGAGAGCAAGGATTCACCTTTTTTCTCATCGGAATCTTTCACTACTCTTCCCTGAAAGAGCCGCGTGGAGGTAGCCATCACCGTATCACCAGGCTCAGCTTTCTCCTGATTACCCATACACAGGTTACAACCCGGGCGCTCGAGATATAACATGTTTTCGTATTTGGTACGCGCAGCAGCTTTAGGATTGTTGTCATCAAACTCAAATCCGGAGTATTTCTGCAATACTTCCCAATCGCCCTCAGCTTTTAACTCGTCCACTATGTTGTAGGTAGGAGGGGCCACCACCAATGGTGCTTTAAATTCCACTTTACCATGCTGCTGCTCAATGTTTTTCAGCATCTGAGCGAGAATCTTCATGTCTCCCTTGTGTACCATGCATGATCCCACAAAACCCAGGTCCACCTTTTTAGTGCCTCCATAATAGGAGAGTGGGCGGATGGTGTCGTGCGTATATCTTTTTGAAACGTCTTCGTTGTTTACGTCCGGATCAGCAATCATAGGTTCACCCAATACATCCAAGTCAACAACTACCTCTGCGAAGTATTTCGCATCAGCGTCTGGAGTAAGCGCTGGTTTTTCACCTGATTGGATTTCTGCAATTCGATTATTTGCTTTGTCTATCAAACCTTGAAGCACTTTTCCCTCATTATCCATACCTTTTTCAATCATGATCTGGATTCTGCCTTTGGCAATTTCCAATGATTCAATCAAGGTTTCATCTTCCGAAATACAAATGGAAGCCTTGGCTTTCATCTCTGCTGTCCAGTCTGTGAATGTAAAAGCTTGATCTGCAGTCAATGTGCCTATGTGTACTTCAATGACTCTTCCCTGGAATACATTTTCACCACTGAATTGCTTCAACATTTGTTGCTGAGTAGCATGAACCACATCACGGAAGTCCATGTAAGGTTTCATTTCTCCTTTGAAAGTCACCTTGACAGATTGCGGGATCGGCATGGATGCTTCACCTGTTGCAAGTGCAAGTGCCACGGTACCAGAGTCAGCACCGAACGCCACGCCTTTGGACATTCTTGTATGAGAATCACCACCAATGATGATATCCCAATCATCTACCGTGATGTCATTCAATACTTTATGAATCACATCGGTCATGGCTGGGTAAACACCTTTTGGATCGCGTCCGGTGATCAACCCAAAGTCATTCATGAATTTCATGAGCTTTGGAATGTTTGCCTGGGCTTTACTATCCCAAACAGAGGCCGTATGGCATCCGGACTGGTAGCCTGCATCTACAATCGGTGAAATGATCGTTGCGGCCATGGACTCCAATTCCTGAGCGGTCATAAGCCCGGTAGTGTCCTGAGAGCCGACAACATTTACCTCTACTCTCACATCTGATCCAGCATGAAGTGTCTTACCAGGAGTTATTCCAACTGCATTTTTATTAAAGATTTTCTCCACTGCAGTAAGTCCCTGTCCTTCGTTCGAAATCTCTTTCGATGGAGCGAAGACAGTTGGAGCTTCAATGCCTAATGTCTTTGCGGCGAAGGTCTGTAACTTTTTTCCGAAAACAACTGCGTATGAACCACCCGCTCTTATAAACTCAAGCTTTTGTGGCGTCAAAGAAGCGGAGATATCAATCAACTCCTGATCTCCATTATATAACTTTTTCTCTTTGGTGTTGATGGTTAGTACGGTTCCTGTTGATACCGAGTATATTTCTTCCAATACCGGCTCACCGTTTTCATTAACCACGATGCTTCCATCTGCATTGGTCTTCTTTCTCCAATTTTTCAGATCGATTCCAATACCCCCTGTTACCCCTACAGTGGTTAAGAATATCGGGGAAATACCATTGGTTCCTGCAATGATTGGAGCGATGTTGACAAATGGGACATAAGGGCTGGATTGAATACCTGTCCACAGTGCCACATTGTTTACTCCAGACATCCTGGAGGAGCCTACGCCCATGGTTCCTTTTTCAGCAACCAGCATCACTCGCTTATCAGGGTGTTGCTCCTTCAAAGTTTTTAGCTCATCCTGCTTTTCCTTGTTGTGCTCAAAAATGGAGTGGCCATGTAGCTCTCTGTCAGACCTGGAGTGCGCATCAGCGCCAGGTGAAAGCAAGTCAGTAGAAATGTCACCTTCCCCAGCAATAAACGTTACGATATCAATTTTTTCTTCTACTTCTGGAAGTTGCGTGAAGAACTCCGCTTTTGCATAGCTCTCTAACAATTCTTTAGCCACGACATTACCGTTTTCGAAAGCATTCTTTAACCGTTCGTAATCTGCATCATACAAGAATACCTGGGTCTTCAATACATCAGCTGCGCGCTTAGCAGTGATTTCATCATCACCCAATGCAATATCAAGAAGTACCTTAATGGAAGGACCTCCTTTCATATGAGAAAGTAATTCAAAGGCGAACTCAGTAGTGATTTCTTCAACAACCGATTCCCCAAGGATGATCGCTTTCAAAAAATTTGCTTTTACAACTGCCGCAGGTGTAGTGCCGGGTAAGGTATTATAAATAAAGAATTGAAGTGCGTCAGCTCGATGAGTGTTGTCAGAGTCTTTGATTAATTCAATGATCTCGCTGAGTAGCTCTCCATCATCAATAGGTTTTGGGTGGAGACCCTGATCTTTTCTTTCTCCGATTTCCTTTACGTATTCGTTGTATTTGCTCATATCAAGTCATTAATAAGTTAAGAACAGACTTGAGTCGATTTATTCGACTTATGTCTTAATTATTGGGGCTTTTTTGGCTTTAGTCCTTACCAAAAGGACAGGCTTCCTGTTGTTCGGCAGGCAAAAATAATTCATTTCATCTTTGGATTCACTGTTGCTTCCAAACAATAGGTGGGAGATGATTCAGCTACCTAGTTGGACAAGAAATTTCAGTGTATCTACGTTATCAGCATAATCCCACAATTCCGGTTGCTGAGCTTTACCGAATGGGATAAACTCTTTTCCCACGATACATTGGATCTTATCTTTTTGACCATCCAGTATTTTCTGCAAATTCTCAACACTATCGTATTCTTGATGGAATAGAACACTAATCGGTGATACCAATTCGTGAGTCGAGTTTATCAACAAGAAGCCCGTATCGAGATGAGGGGTTTTATTCACCAGGTAGATCGATTTGTAGTAATCGTAGTTGTTCCTGTACTTGTGATGGTTGATTGCTTCCTTATAGGCTTCAAAGTGAGGGAAAGCTTCTCTGATATCAAATCCTTTGGGTGTAAAAACCTTCGATACATTTCTGCACCCAAGTCCATAGTAGGTGAATATATCAGCTCCCAAAGCTTTAAGTTCTGCTTCCGATTCCTTACCTGTAAGAATTGCTACTGAAGTGCGATTCCTCCTGATGATATTAGGAATGTTTTTGAAATAATATTCGAAATAGCGTGCCGTATTATCACTCCCTGTTGCGATCACTGCGTCGATATTTGTAAGTTTTTCTCGTATCTCAATATTTTTTTTAAATCGTGGCTCTATCTCGATGATCCAATCGATGATCGTTTGTGTAAGAAATCGATCATCACTGCTGGGCTTCACTGCTGCAAAGTGCCCGGCAATCAGTACCGATAGTAAATCATGAAATCCAACCAATGGGATATTACCAGCCATTACAACTCCGACTACCTGTGGAGTAACTTCATCCACATCATATTTTGCTATCCATTCAGATAATATTTCCTCCCTAAGCATATATTGAATGCTGGATAGAGCCTGGTTTACACTCTTTCCTGTGAACCATCCATTGATATTCTGAGCTGAAATACCAAGCTGTTGCAATTCATCGGGGGTAAGGTTTGAGATACGTTCGCCCAGTTTGGAGAAGGCATTTATGCGGTCTTGGATTTGCATTTTTAAAAATTGTCTGTTCGTTCTTGTTGGGCTGCAAACTTATTGCGATTAATTTTGTTCCCTCATTTAGAACACGACAAAAAGCGTTTTTATGGCTATAATGATTACCGATGAATGCATCAACTGTGGTGCATGTGAACCCGAATGTCCAAATACCGCCATTTATGAGGGTGGGGTAGAGTGGAAATGGGCTGATGGTACCGATCTTCAGGAAATAGAAATGGAGGATGGGTCTAAGGTAGACGCTAAAGAAATACAAGAGCCTGTCTCGGATGAATTTTACTATATCGTTCCAGGCAAGTGTACCGAATGTACCGGCTTTCATGAAGAGCCTCAGTGTGCGGCAGTATGTCCTGTAGACTGTTGTGTTCCAGATCCGGATTATGTTGAGTCAGAGGAAGAACTGACAGCCAAAAAAGAGTGGCTACACCTCTAGCTATCTCATTTTCTTGCGCTTTATTAAATAAGCCCCCAGGACTTTGTCAAATGAATCGTTCGTGTTAACAGGAACGAAATCTACCTTCATCATTCCACATTTGATTTTCAAATCCTGATAAAATTTTGCCATCTCTTGACGGTATACATCCTTTACATCATGCGGATTCACCTTGATTGATTCATTGGTTTCCAGATCAATGAATTTGTACGGCCTGTCTTCAAATTCGAAATTTAGTTCACTTGAATAGTCCGAAACATGGAAGAGAATCACCTCATGTTTATTGTGCTTTAAATGTTGCAACGCACTCATCAAATCATCCTCATCAGTATTTTGGAACATGTCAGAGAAGATTACCACCAGCGATCGCTTATGAATTTTATCCGCTATTTCATGTAATACGGTAGAGATGTCTGTTTTAGTAGCAGGAGTGGTATCCTGAAGTTCGGAAAGCTTTGTTAAAATTGAGTTTAAGTGAGCCTGAGTGCTTCTGAGATCGGTTTCCTGTTCTATTCTGTCTGAAAAAACGGATAAGCCTACAACATCTCGTTGCTTAGTAAGCAGGTAGGAGAGAGCAGAAGCAGCAAATATGGAAAATTTTAATTTGTCTTTTCCAGGCATTGGGTAATGCATGGAGGCAGAATTATCAATCAAAATTCTACATCTCAAATTGGTTTCTTCTTCATATTGCTTCGTATATAATCGATCAGTTCTTGAAAATACTTTCCAATCTATGTGTCGAGTACTTTCTCCGTAGTTATACAATTTATGCTCAGCAAATTCGACCGAAAACCCGTGATAAGGTGACTTGTGCAAACCGGTAATAAAGCCATCTACCAATTGCTTGGCAATTAGCCCCAGGTTGTCATATTGATTAATTTCTGAAATGTTTGTGGTCATATGTCGCTATTCAACGTGGAATCCATGATTTGTTTGCAGATAAAAAATATAAAGCACTATATTTAGCCCCGATTTAGTACAAACTAACACCTAACACAAATTTTAAGCAAGTGGAAGATAATAACGAAAAAGGAAGAGACGAGATCTATTCTGAGAGAGTAAAGGCGGGAAAGCGTACGTACTTTTTTGATGTGAAAGCGACACGGTCGAACGATTATTACCTGACGATTACGGAGAGCAAGAGAAAGCCTAAAGATGACGGTTTTTATTACGAGAAACATAAGATTTTCTTATATAAGGAAGATTTTCACAAATTTGTAAATGCATTGAATTCCACTGTGAACCATGTAAAGGATGAATTGATGCCCGAAGTGGATTTTTCACAGTTTGAAAGAGAAAATGAATCTGAGCCGGAAGTGGCAAATGCTGAGGTATCAGAGTCGGATTCTGATCTAAAATGGGATTGATAAGATAACTTTTTTATTAAGTATGAAGAGAGAGGCTCCCCAGCGATATGCTGGGGGGCTTTTTTATTTTACTTTTGCGCCACAAAATTGAAATCAAACCATAATTATACTTTTCTATGGGATTACAGTGCGGAATCGTCGGACTACCTAACGTTGGGAAATCCACTCTTTTTAATGCTTTATCCAATGCCAAAGCAGAGGCAGCCAACTTTCCTTTCTGTACTATTGAACCAAATGTGGGTGTAATCACCGTACCGGATGAAAGACTGCAGATTTTAGCTGATCTGGTAAACCCTCAAAAAGTATTGCCAACAGTAATTGAGTTTGTAGACATTGCAGGCCTGGTAAAAGGAGCAAGTAAAGGGGAGGGGCTAGGCAATCAGTTTTTAGCCAATATTCGCGAAGTGGATGCCATCATCCATGTGATCAGGTGTTTTGATAACGATAATATTGTGCACGTCTCGGGAAAAGTTGATCCAATTGAGGATAAGGAAGTGATTGACACAGAGCTCCAGTTGAAAGATTTGGAATCCATTGTTAAACGAATCGAGCGGGTGCAAAAAATTGCAAAATCTGGAGATAAAGAAGCGAAAGCAGAATATGAGGTGCTGCAGAAATTCAAAACACATCTTGAGAGTGGACAGAATGCACGCTCACTGGAGATGGATAAAGAGCATCGGGCATGGATTAAGCCACTTCAACTTTTGACGGATAAGCCCATCATTTATGTAGCTAATGTGGATGAAGAATCCATTAATACAGGTAATGAGTGGAGTAAAAAGCTGGAAGAAAATATAAAGAATGAGGATGCCCAGTTGATATTGGTTTCTGCGGGGTTGGAGGCTCAGATTGCTGAGTTTGATGATCCCGAGGAAAAGGAAATGTTTTTGGAGGAGTATGGCCTGAAAGAATCAGGTCTGAATCGTCTGATTAAGGCATCCTATTCCTTACTTGATCTGATCACATATTTCACAGCAGGAGAGACTGAGGTAAGGGCATGGACCATCAAAAAAGGGTGGAAGGCGCCACAAGCTGCAGGAGTTATTCACACGGACTTTGAGAAAGGCTTTATTAAAGCTGAGGTAATTAAAATCCCGGACTACCAGCAATACAAGACGGAGGCGGGATGTAGGGAGGCTGGGAAGCTATCCATTGAAGGAAAAGAATATGTAGTACAGGATGGAGATGTCATGCATTTCAGATTCAACGTCTAGTTTTCGATAGACCTAAACCGCTTGTACCCAACCAGTTCATCGTTGATATTACCGGGTTTTCGGTAGTATACCAAAATCTCGTATACATTTTCAGCCTGAAAGTGACTCCCTTCAAAATAGTGAGGAGGGAGTTCATTACTTTCGACATAATACAGATATTCGTAGTATCCCTGTTTTAGTGGAATGGTGGCTTGATACCTTCCTAATCCATTTTGATCGATGTACTTCATTCGGTTCAGATCGGTCAATTGCCAATTGTTATATCTTCCTAGAACATATACATTACCATCTATTGGATCTGACTTAAGTGCAAAGGTTACATCAGCATAGTCTGCGTTTAATGTGGACTCTCCGGGATCATTGTTTTGGATAATGAAATTTCCATTAATGTCCTGAAAGTTTTGTGTATAAGAAATGCCTTTTCGAGATGCGTCGAGCTTTAGCGGGGCTATGATCTTTGTTCCTGTATTCACAATTTTCCCAACGTTTCTTCCGGATATGTTTAATGTTCGCAAGTCGGCAAATCGAAACTCATTCCACCCATAAAAATTAGTTTTCAAATCCAGGTGTCGATACTCAAGATAGCCTTCATTGACACGCATGAGCGTAGGAGAAATGGAGGTAATGGTAGTATTCCAGTTGTGGTTTTGAAGAATAACGGGTGAAACATCCTGTGCCGGTGCGTTGACCTGAAGATTTCCAAAATTTAAGCTAAACTCTATCTGGTGATTTTCCTCTCGTTTGCCAATAGTGGTACTTACTCTAACAGTGTGATCGATAGTGGTTTTACTATCTACCACTAAAAACCGACGTGTCAATATTACATCGTCCGGGTTCGCTCTTCTGAATACTGCTACTACGTAGTTACCAGATAAGGTTGGTTTCGGGATGCTAAAACGATAGTTAATGTAAGGTTGAACGGTATTTACGGAGTAGTCAAAGTCAGTGATCCGGTAATTGTTGATTTGAGATAGGAACTCCATATCTCTTAGTCTGGATTTTGTCCAGTCTTTATTGCAGTGATAGATTTTAGCACTTAGGTTCTCAAATTGATCCGTCAATAAATCAAAAGTGAGAAGTAGCTGACCATTATCATTCAGGCTTACAACCTGGTTTTCTATTGCCTTAATTTGTCCATTGTCGATAGGAACAACTTTGGTGATTCCGACAAAATCCTCATAGTCGTAATTGTCAAAAATGATTTTCTTATTTATGCTTGATTGTTGAGGGACTACCGGTTCACACTGGACTAATAAAAAAGAAATTGTAATTATCGCTAGGTTCTTCATAACTTTAATGGGACGAAAAGCCCAAATTAGATATTGCAACTATAATATTCGGTACTGGGTCTATTTAAATGCCAACATGAATGTCGGTTTCTGAAGAAAAATTGATTAAAGGTTGCCAGAAAGGCAAAAAAGAATTCCAGCAGGCACTTTACGATAAGTATTGTGATGGGATGTATTTAGTAGCTCTTCGATATTCTAAAATGCAGCAAGAAGCTGAGGATATCATTCAGGAAGCCTTTATCAAAGTATTCAAGAATATTAAAAATTTCAGAAAAGACTCGTCGCTGGCATATTGGATAAAGCGAATAGTAGTGAATACTGCACTTAACCATCAGAGGAGCAAACTTTATCTCTATCCAATGGTAGATGTAAATGATTTGGATGATTGGAGCGAAAAGGAAAGTGCAATTTCCGAACTAAGTTATGAGGAGCTTTTAGACCTTATTAGGAAGTTACCTACTGGTTGTCAGATTATATTCAACCTATTTGCTGTCGAAGGTTATAAGCATCATGAGATTGCAAAGAAGCTTAAGATTAGTGAAGGAACATCGAAATCACAGTATTCAAGGGCTAAGTCATTGTTGGCGGAAAAGATTATGCAGAGAGATCAGGTAAGATATGGATCAGGGGAAGTTTGAAGATAGTATCCAAAAGAAGTTTGAAGGACAAACAGTAAAGGCACCTCAGGGAATTTGGAATGAGATCGAAAATTCTCTTAACGCTGAATTGGTTTCGATTTATGCCTCCCAACACTTAATGTATAAATGGGTGTCAGTTGCAGCTGTATTGGTCGCTGTAGTACTATTAGGTGTTTTGTATTTCCCATCGACTTTGCTTGAAAAGGATCAAAATGAGATCGCTAGCTATAATGCACTTTTATCGAATAGTGTTGATTTTGATAGCTACTATAACTACAATCACGACTTTACCGGACTCAATCAAAGAGGTCTAGCCTTTAATTCAGTATCTCAGTCATCTGAAAAGCCCTTATCGAGCGATATCGTAGATTCCAATGACCAAATATGGCTGACGGAGTACCGGGAGGTTAAGGGCAGACGACCTGGAATTTTATTTGCCAATGTCTCCAATGATATTTACAGATACAGGTCATCGGCCAGCATCCCCCGACGACCTAATGAAGAATTGAGCGACAAGAAAGTGTGGGCGGGAGTAGAGGCTGGAGCTGGAAATTTTAATGCTGATTTTGGTGGAGAAGGCACACTTACCAATTCACTTAATCCTGCAGGCCTGGCATCTGCAATTGGTTCTGGTCAATTCGTAAATCCAACCACCAATGTATCCCAAAATATGAGTGAGGCTATCGCCACAACCATTGGAATAGATTTTGGAGTTCAAATGGGAAAGAGATGGACATTAGAAAGTGGAGTAGCATATACATCAGTAGAAAACAGCGGCACTGCTTCCATTAACGTTCTGGATGTTTACACCATTGATAACTCTAATTTTATTGAAAATTCAAATGGATCAGACGGATCATTGCTTACTCCAGGCTCTTCAGCACGAGAAGCAAGTATCGAAGTAAGAGAAAACTACGATCATGAGATTTCAATAAATAATAGTGTTCAGTTTGCCTCAATACCTGTAAAAGCCGGATATTTCTTGGTTAATGATAAGTTCAGTCTGCGATTGAATGCGGGCTTATCAGCTAACTACCTTGTAGAGGGAAACATTTCTGATCCTTCAAAACAAATATTGAATAGTGACGAACTCAATTTATACAATGAATGGTCATTTGATGGAATAGGAGGGTTAGAGTTAGGATATTCCATTTTTGAAAAGTTCGATTTGACCATAGAACCTAATTACAGGCATTCTATTACCCCTATTAGCAACTCCGCAACCTCTCCTTCAAGATTCCTGGTACAGACGGGATTAAGGTACACATTGAAGTAGCCTTCTATCATTGAATAATCCTATTTCGCATAAAAGATGTAACCTTTCATCACAGTAAGAGTACACTTTTGCAGGTGTAATTCGTTAGGTAATTCGCCAAACTCGTCAACTAACTCAAAGCCCATGCCCAGAATAGGACTGTTGTCTGTCACTCTATTCTTAACATTACTTTCTGTAATTCATGCTCAGGAAACTGAAGAAAAAAAATCTTATACCACTGCATGGCGTGAGGGAGAAATTGTACTTGATGGAAAACTGGATGATGAGGCATGGGGTAAGGTTGAATGGGGAGGAGATTTTGTAGGTCATAGACCTGATTTCAATGTTGAACCATTTCAGCAGACGAAATTCAAAATTCTTTACGATGCAAAATTTCTTTACGTTGGAATTAGAGCATTGGATACCGAGCCTGAAAAGATTGTGAAGCGGATGTCCCGTCGAGACGGTTTCGATGGGGATTTTGTAGAGATCAACATTGATAGCTACAATGATAAGCGAACAGCATTCTCTTTCACAGCATCAGTTTCCGGTGTAAAAGGTGATGAATATGTTTCAAATAATGGCAATGACTGGGACTCTACCTGGGATCCTATCTGGTATTTGCGGACAAATGTTGACGATGAGGGGTGGGTCGCAGAATTTAAAATTCCCCTTTCTCAACTAAGATTTGCCAATAAAGAGCATCATACATGGGGCATACAATTTACCCGAAGGATTTTTAGAAAAGAGGAAAGGTCTACCTGGCAGGCAGTTGATCCAAATGCACCGGGTTGGGTTCATTTATTTGGAGAATTGAATGGAATTACCGGCATTAAACCTCAGAAGCAGCTTGAAATACAACCATACGTTCTTGCTTCTCTTGATAAATACCCTAAAGAGGAAGAAAATCCGTTCCGGGATGCTGGAAAGGAGTTTAAGGGAAATGTGGGGCTGGATGCGAAAATTGGAATTACGTCTGATATCACGTTAGACCTCACATTCAACCCTGATTTCGGACAAGTAGATGCAGACCCTTCAGCAGTAAACCTATCTGCTTTTCAGCTCTTTTTCAGAGAACGGAGACCGTTTTTTCTAGAGGGGAGTAATCTTCTTTCTTTCAGAACAAGTGGAGGAACGAATAATTTATTCTATTCTCGGCGTGTTGGCGGAAGACCACATGGCTATCCGGAAAATGTCGAATACATTGATTATCCCAACAATACCAGAATTCTTGGAGCAGCAAAGATTACAGGAAAGAATGCTAACGGTTTCTCCTGGGGGGTCTTAGAATCGTTAACCAATAAGGAAAGAGCCGATGTACAATATGAGGATGGAAGCAGAGGAGAGGAAGTGGTTGAGCCCTACACCAACTTTTTGGTAGCCAGAGCTCAGCAGGATATTGAGGGTGGAAAAACCGTAGTTGGGGCGATTGTAACCAATGTGAAAAGATTTGATAATAGGGGGAATGAACTGGAATACCTTCATGATCAGGCTACCAGTGCGGGTATTGACCTGGATCACAATTTTAAAGATCGAAAATATGGGATGGAAATCCGGGCGATGTTAAGCCGTGTAGACGGAACTATGGGGGCTATTTACCAAACGCAAACAGCCTCTGAGCGCTTTTTTCAAAGACCGGATAATAATCACAAAGAAGTTGATTCCACCCGGACAAGCCTGGTAGGTTCAGCTGCCACGTTTGCTTTTGGGAAACGAAGTGGCAATTGGAGGTGGACGATCGGATCCAACTATAAATCACCTGAATTAGTATTGAATGATGCAGGATTTCTTCGTCAGACGGATGATTTGAATAACTGGTTTTGGACACAGTATCGTGTAAATAAGATTACGAATACTTTCAGGTGGCAGAACTATAATATTTATGGTGAGTACAATAATGATTTCGGAGGAGCTGTCACCAATCGAGGAATCAACTTCAATATGAATTGGGAGTTCAAAAACTACTGGGGATTTGGGCAGGGAGTTTGGGTTGGCGGCACCAGGGTATCCAATGCAGATCTGCGCGGAGGTCCTTCGATAAAGTATCCGGGAAACGTAAATTATTGGTATTGGATTGGAACAAATAGCCGCAAGAAAGTTCGTGTTTCATTTGAAAATTGGTTCAATTGGGGGCAAAACAGCTACACCAAAAGTTCTGGTATCTCCCTAAATATCGACTTGCGACCAATGGATGCTATGCAAATCTCAATTTCCCCAAGTGTAAATTGGAACAGGGATGATCTCCAGTATATAACTCAACAGGATCTTGAAAATGATACAAGATATATTCTGGGAAGGGTGGAACAGGAAACCTACAGTATGTCGGTGAGGGCTAACTACAACATTACACCAAATTTGACATTGGAATTTTGGGGGCAGCCGTTCATAGCCGCTGGCGAGTACAGCCAGTTCAAACGGGTTCATTTACCAAATGCAGAAAGTTACGACTCCAGGTTTCACTTATATGAAGACAGTCAAATTGTGTTTGATGAGGAAAATAGCACCTATGAAATCTACGAAAATGGAAACTCAGATCCGGATTATACATTTGATGATCCCAACTTCAATGTGGTACAATTCCGGTCAAACTTTGTAATGCGATGGGAATATATACCGGGTTCTACACTATTTATGGTATGGGCCAATAATGGCTCTTATTTTGATCAATCCCGAAACAATAGCTTCAATGATTTAACTTCCCATCTTTCTGGACTCACAGGCAATAATACCTTCTTAATTAAATACACCTATCGATTTATTTTGTAATAAATCTTCCTGCTAACTTTGGGCTAAATCTTAAAAATCAATATGTCCAAAATAGTAATTATAGGAGCAGGAGGAGTTGGTCGCGTCACCGCTTTTAAATGTGCGCAAAACTCAGATATATTCTCAGAGATTGTTCTGGCATCCAGAACCAAATCAAAATGTGATGATATCGCTGCTGATATCAAGAAAGCGCATGGTGTCTCCATTACAACAGATCAGGTGGATGCTGATCATGTGGATCAGGTTGTTGCCTTGTTTAAAAAGCACAATCCAAAAATGGTCATCAATGTGGCGCTTCCTTATCAGGACCTCACCATTATGGATGCATGTTTAGAGGCAGGTGTTCATTATTTAGATACGGCTAACTATGAACCCCCAGAAGAAGCAAAATTTGAGTATAAATGGCAGTGGGCATATCAGGATAAATTTAAAGAAGCCGGACTAACGGCTGTCCTGGGTTGTGGTTTTGATCCTGGAGTTACAGGTGTATTTACAAACCGTGCTGCTACCCATTTTTTCGATGAGATTCATTATTTAGATATTGTGGATTGTAATGCTGGGGATCATGGAAAGGCATTCGCGACGAATTTCAATCCAGAAATCAACATTCGGGAAATCACACAAAAAGGAAAATACTGGGAAGATGGTGGCTGGGTCGAAACTAAACCATTTGAGTTCCGAAAAGAACTGGATTATCCGAATATCGGGAAGCGACCTTCTTACCTCCTTTATCATGAAGAACTAGAGTCTTTGGTAAAAAATTACCCTACAATCAAGAGAGCACGTTTTTGGATGACATTCGGAGACGAATACCTCACTCATCTGAGAGTCATCCAGAACATTGGTATGGCATCAATAGAGCCGGTGAATTACGAAGGAAAAGAAATTGTTCCTCTCCAGTTTTTGAAAGCTGTACTTCCTAATCCGGGTGATCTGGGAGAGAATTATGAAGGTGAAACCTCTATTGGATGCCGTATAAAGGGTATCAAAGACGGAAAGGAGAAAACCTACTACATCTGGAACAATTGTAGTCATAAGGCGGCCTATGATGAAACTGGAGCTCAAGGTGTTTCTTATACCACAGGTGTGCCTGCCATGATAGGTGCTGCTATGATGCTAACCGGAGAATGGACGGGGGCTGGTGTTTTCAATGTGGAAGAATTCAACTCTGACCCATTTCTGGAGAAGCTTGCAACATCTGGCTTGCCATGGCATGAAAAAGAAGATATAGATTTGGGAATGGACTGATATGATTGAGCTATCGAAGATCCCGGAATTTTACAAAGGCTATGTGGAGACATTGGGTCATGGGGATTTGGTGCCTCTGCTGCTGAAGACAGGTGACGAATTCATAGAGTTTGGAAGAGGTTTGTCAGAGGCGCAGGGTGCCTACAGGTATGCAGAAGGGAAATGGAGTATCAAAGAGGTCATACTTCATGTGATTGATTCCGAGCGGATCTTTGCATACCGTGCGCTTCGGTTCGCCAGAAATGACAAGACCGAGATTTCTGGGTTTGAACAAAACGACTATGTTCCGGAATCCAATGCGGACAATCGATCGATTCATAGTTTGATGACGGAGTTCACCAATGTTCGGGCTTCTACAGTTGATTTATTCACTTCTTTCAGTGAGGGGGTGAGAAATCGGACCGGAGTTTCGAATAAGGTAGAGATGTCTGTAGAGGCAATTGGCTACATCATTGCTGGTCATCAAAAACACCATCTGGACATAATCCACGAACGATACACAAAGTGAACATTCCTTCTCCCTGTTTTGTGCTCGATGAAAAGAAGCTGATTCAAAATCTTCAACTGATCGACCATGTCCAAAAATCGGCAGGAATAGAGATCATTCTGGCGTTCAAGGGTTTTGCGATGTGGAGTACTTTTCCTACAGTTAGAAAATACGTTAAAGGTGCTACTGCAAGCTCTCTTAATGAAGTGAAGCTATGCAACGAGGAGATGGGAGTAAAATCCCATACATACTGTGTCGCGTACACTGATGATGAATTTGATGAGATAGCAGTTAAATCTTCACACATCACCTTGAATTCATTAGCTCAGTATCAGCGGTTTATAAATCGAGTTCCAGAAGGGGTGAGCGTTGGATTGCGTGTAAACCCTGAATGGTCTGATGTTGAAACAGACTTGTACAATCCGTCCAGTCCGGTTTCGAGACTGGGAATCACTAGCGAAAATTTGGAGGAGCTTCCTGATAGGGTGGAGGGGCTTCATTTTCATGTCCTATGCGAGTCAGACTCTTATGCACTTGAGCATGTGCTAAAATCCTTTGAAAGCAGATTTGGCCACTACCTGCCGAAAGTAAAATGGGTCAATATGGGAGGGGGACACCTAATGACCCGAAATGGATATGATACGGACCACCTCATTAAGCTTCTGTCAGATTTCAGGAAAAGAAATAATGTAGATGTGATCCTGGAGCCAGGGAGTGCCTTTGCCTGGCAAACAGGTGATTTGCATACGTCAGTACTTGATATTGTGGAAAATGGAGGGAAAAAGACAGCCATATTTGATGGCTCATTCACCTGCCATATGCCTGATTGCCTGGAGATGCCCTATCGCCCGAAATTGGAGAAGGGATCTGATGTGAAAGTAGAAGGATGGCACCCATATCGCTTAGGGGGAGTTAGCTGTCTGGCTGGAGATTTTCTGGATGAGTACTGGTTTGAAAAACCTCTAGAGATCGGAGATTCTATTGTCTTCAAAGACATGATCCATTATACCATGGTGAAGACCAGTACGTTCAATGGTGTCAAGCATCCGTCAATAGGAATCGTAAAACAAGATGGAAGCTTTGAATTGATTCGTGCGTTTGGATACGATGATTTTAAAAATCGACTGTCCTAGTTCTTCAACTTAGGTTCTAAATCACCTCTCATAAACAAATTATATTCTTCACATGAGAGATACCCCTCTCCAAGTGAATAAGGACATGTCTTATACACCTCGTCAAAGATTCCAGCCTGCACGACAACCCCGGAACCGTGACAGACTGGGCAAAGCATTTTTTCCAGTCCTCCACAGTCATACTCAGCGGACTCTAGATCTTCTTCAAACTGCTCAGCCTGAGAACGCTGAATTCTAAGGTATTCGTCCTCTGCATATTGCAGGTATTGGATGGCAGGCTCATAGTACATTCCCTTGGTTCCCTTTAGTTGAATGTACTTATTTAGCCAGTTGATACTTTGTTTGTATTTACCCAGGTGAAAGCTGTTACGACCAAAGAAGTAGGCCATTTCCGACGGAAGCTTCTCCATGTTTTGAAGCACATATTGGAATAGCATCTGGGCACTATCATATTTCCCCAGTGCCATCAGGTTAGCACCATCCTCTATTTTTTTCTGAAGCTCATTCTCACGAACAATCTGAGAGTAGCCAATCGACGAGCTTACGAAGAGTATGAGAAAAAAGAAATTTTTCATGAAGATTCAATAACGACCGGAAAAATAAAATGGTTTGGTGGTCTTGCATTAAAACGAAGCAAAAGATTAACCATTTTTATGATAGGAGGGAATCTTTTGTCACTTTTGGCAATAAATTATTCTTCATTCGTTTTGTGAAGAGGTGCTATGAATAAAATTTTATCTGCTACACTTGTCTATTGCCTGGGTATGGGGTTGCTATTCGCTCAGAATACGCGAACAGCTGAGATCCCCAAGCAGCCCGCCCCAAGGTATCAAGCTGTAAAGAAAGAGAAAAAAAGCTTTTTTTCTTTTTTGAAGAAGAAAGACAAGCCACAGCTCAAATTTTCCGAGGAGGAGCGATTAGCTTTTAGAAAACGAGTGAGTAAAGCATACGCTGAGAATGCAAAGATTGAACGTAAGTCTGAAAAAATTAAGCGTAAAGAAGCTAAGAAAGGAGTGAAATTTCACGGTCATAAGCGTCCGCCCAAAAAGCGACCTCCTGGGAAACAAAAGTTTTGTAAAATCTGCCGGATCAAGCATTAACTAAATCCCCTCTGGAGGGGGTTGTGGGAGGAATAAATCTGAAAGCTGTTGAGGAAATTGAGTGCTGGATAATCAAGCACTAACCTTGTATAAGGTCTGCGACCGCATGCGCAAACCAAAGTGGGCAAGTAATGATCTCCTTATGCTTTGTTTTAAAAACTGATGGTTTACACCTGATTCAGAAACGACATATTTAATAATAGGACGCTGAATTTCTTTTATCTGAGAAAGCTTTGCAATCCATAGCTCATACATTTCCTTCCAGTCACTGTCATAGGCCTCCATGTGTGATCTGCCATCCCACATGATTTCTAATTGATTATCTGCATGATCATGACGGTAGATAGCTGCGAGAACATCGTAATTATCCACTAGTAGCTCTTTTCCTAAATGGATTTTCTCTCTAAGCTCAATGATAAAATCATCAACCAGCCCCATGGGATTATGAAGAAGGTGATAGGCATTTAGTATTTCCTGAAGCCACTGGTCAAGAAGTGCTTCCTTAGAGAAAGCCTGTACGGACTTAAGTAGATAGTTTTTGTCCTGCGAAAAGTATTTTTCTTCTATGAGCATAAAAAAAGGGTAACACAAAGTTACCCTTCAAATGTTAAAAATCTTAATGGATTAATTAAATACGAATGTCCACTCTCCAGCAATACCGCTTGTACGAGCAGTTGGATCAGCAACATCAAATTCAAGCGTCAAAGACCCTTCTCCGATTGAAGCAACAATATCAGTGGTAACACCACCTTGTACTCTGGTGATCACTGTCGCCGCATCATTGATGGTCCATGTTCCGTTCGCCCAGACATCTTCGAATCCAGTTGGAACATTACTTACTGTATATGATCCACCATCGACAGATCCAGTAAAGGTAATTCCGAATGTAGACCAATCACCATCTGCATCGCCAGGGCCAGTTCTCACCGTCGACGGGTTTGAGAAACCACCTGAAATTGTAAGGTTATCTACAGCGATCTCTAAATCTGATGGTCCATCATCTCCACCACCGCCACCGCAGGACATAAAAATAACTAAGGAAGCAAAAACTAAGGCAGCAAGTAAGTTTGATAATCGTTTCATGTGTAATAATTGATTTTTGTTGTCACATGGAATGTTCGGTAGGTTGTAGCTGCAACGAGTCGAATAATTTTTATTTAAGTAAACCTCATTGAAAACTTAGCTTACTGAACATTTCATAATTAGAATCTAAAATAATTGTCTGATTAGATATTAGGACTAATCAAAAGTAGGACTTTTATGTTTTAATACCTATTAAACTAAGAAATCCTATCGAAATTATTCGGCAATCGATCTTTTTTTTAAAGATTAAGCTGTTTTTGACAGATGTCGATTTCTTGCATGTCATTGGATGCAAGAATGACCAACTGCTGTTTTAGCCCCAAAACCTCTTTTTTCCACCAATTAAAACCTTCTGCATCCAAGTTGGAAGTAGGTTCATCCATGAAAATGATGTCGTTTTCGTAGAAAAATGAGGTAATTAGCTTTGCTCGTTGCTTCATTCCTGTGGAAAAATCGGCAATGGGTTTAGAAAGTGGAAGTGAGGCTGATTCGGCCATTTCTTCAATGGAGCATACGTTCTTTTTAAATGTGCTATGAAATTCCAGGAATTCTTTCAACGTAAATTCTTCTATAATCTCCGTATAAGGCCCAACAAAAACAGCTGAATGCTCACTTTCATCTATTTTTTTTCCGTCCACTTCAATTTCCCCTTCGCTGGGAGTCAGAAAGCCAGCAATAATCTGCAGCAGTGTCGATTTTCCGGAACCGTTTTTTCCTGTTATCGCAACAGATGTTCCCGTTTCCAGGGTGAAGTTTTGCGACCTAAAGATCCAGTTCTTCCCAAACTTTTTTCCAATATTTTTTCCTGTCAAAATCATGATTGAATGATCAATTGAGCAATTCTTTTGGAGCACATAAGTAATATTTAGTGACAATTTTACTCATCGCCTTGATGTTTGGTAAATCAGATGCGTCAGCCACGTCTACAACACTTCCGTTTTTTCGTAAAATCTTGATTGATTGGCCTGAGGCAATGTAGGCCGAATTGCTCACAGAGCCTGTTTTTATGAAATAGCCTGCTTCTTCATCATTTACACCATAGAGGTCTTTGACCTTTTGAATAAGATCATCAGTCACGATTCTTCCGGTCGGTTCATTGGAAAAGGAAATTCCTAAAAGCTTTCGGTCTAAAATCATTTTGCTGAGCGTGCGCAACACCTTGTCATCATGATCTTGCCAGAATTTGATGGATCCCCAAATATCTGAATCATCCAGGTGTGCATATACTTCCAGTATGTCAGGGTCCTCAGCAAAGTCCTTGTCAGTGATGTTTCTTTCAAGAAAAATTTTCAACGCAGGAGTGGCTTCCAATTGTTCACCTTGCTGAGTCAAAGTCTTTGCTCTTTTGATTAGCTCAATCAGCATCACCTCTGCACTCACCGCAGTTTTATGCAGGTATACCTGCCAGTACATCAGTCGACGCGCGCTTAGAAAATTTTCAATGCTGTAAATACCCTTTTCCTCCACTACCAAATGTTCACTTGCGACATTCAGCATTTTAATGATCCGTTCAGATCCTATGGCCCCTTCATATACACCTGTAAAAAATGAATCTCTTTTAAGGTAATCTAGCCGGTCAATATCCAGCTGACTGGATACCAATTGGTGAAAGAAAGGCCGTTGGTATTTATTTCGGAATATCTCGATGGTCATATCCAGGGCACCATCAAATTCTTTGTTTAACCGATCCATCATCCACAGGCCTACCTGCTCATGATGCACCCCCTTGAAAAGCGAAAACTCCAGGGTGTGAGAAAAAGGACCATGACCTACATCATGAAGAAGGATGGCAAGCATGCTTGATTGTCGTTCTTTATCTGAGATTTCCACTCCTTTTTCTTGCAGCGCATTCAGCGCTCGTCTCATTAGATCCATTGCGCCAAGCGCATGATGAAACCGTGTATGGAGTGCACCCGGATATACCAGGTCAGTAAGGCCAAGCTGCTTTATTCTTCTGAGCCGCTGAAAGTAACGATGCTCGATGATGTCGAAGATGAGATCGTTGGGTATATTGATGAATCCGTAAACCGGATCATTAAGAATTTTCTTTTTGTTCAACAGCGTTTGTGATTTATTTGAATTTGACAAAGAATCCAAATTTCGTTCAAAAATGACACGTATAAATCTCCTCTTGGGAGGAGGTTGAGGTGGGTTGGATTAATTCGTCATTTTTAAAGAAAATTTGATTAAAGAAAACATTTTCGATTAACCCACCCCCATACCCCTCCAAGGAGGGGAAATAAGGTGTTTTCATTTTATTCTTACGTCAAACTCAGGTTACTTAGCAAAAGAAAGTCAAAACTGAATTAATGCAGCAATTTAAAATCTTATGGGCGGACGATGAAATTGAGCTGCTGAAGCCGCATATTTTATTTCTGGAACAGAAGGGCTACCGGCTCACCCCTGTAAACAGTGGGTCTGATGCGCTGGAAGAAATAGATCATAATCATTTCGATATCGTATTCCTGGATGAAAACATGCCCGGGATGACTGGCTTGGAAACGCTGAACTATATCAAGTCTACGCATCCAAATTTGCCGGTGGTAATGATCACCAAGAATGAGGCAGAAGAAATCATGGAGGAAGCCATTGGTGCAAAAATTGCCGACTATCTGATTAAACCATTAAACCCGAATCAGATTTTACTTTCTGTCAAGAAGATTCTGGATAACAAACGAATCATTTCTGAGAAAACCAACCTGAATTATCAAAAGGAATTTCAAAAACTGGCGATGAATGTGATGGATGCACATGATCATCAGGATTGGATGGATATCTATAAAAAACTGGTGTATTGGGAGCTGGAGCTGGACGAGACGCAGGATAAGAGCATGGTGGAAGTACTTAGTGCTCAAAAAGTGGAAGCGGATGGAAACTTCTCTTCGTTTGTAACCACCAATTATCAGGATTGGATCACAGACCCTGACATGGAGGATCGTCCGCTACTTTCACATAATCTCTTAAAGCAAAAGGTTTTCCCGAAAGTAGGGGAAGAGCCTGTCTTTCTAATCGTCATCGATAATTTGAGATATGACCAATGGAAGGTTATCGAGCCGGATGTGGCCGAGCTGTTTAGTGTGGATTCGGAAGAAACGTATTTTTCCATTTTACCAACCACCACATCGTATGCGCGAAATGCTTTATTTGGGGGTCTGACCCCATTGGAAATGTCCAGACGATATCCTGACCTGTGGGTGGATGAGGAAGATGACGATGGAAAAAATCTGAAAGAAGCAGAACTACTGGAAGCCAATATGGCTCGAAATGCAGTAAAAGAACGGTTTAGCTATCATAAAATCTTAAGGGCGGAGGAAGGGAAGCAGCTAAGTGAAAACATCCCCAACCTGATGAATAATGGATTGAATGCCATCGTATTCAATTTTGTGGATATGCTTTCTCATGCACGCACAGACATGCAAATGATTAGGGAATTAGCTCCTGATGAGTCGGCCTACCGATCCATTACGAAATCATGGTTTACTCATTCTTCACTATACGACACCCTTAAGATTTTAGCGGAGCAAAAAGTGAAAGTGATGATCACTACCGACCATGGAACCATTCGGGTAAATAAAGCCCAAAAGATTGTGGGGGATCGTAAAACCAATACGAACCTTCGCTACAAGGTTGGAAGAAACCTCGCCTTTGATGAAAAGTCTGTCTTTTTCACAAGAGACCCGGAGCAATTGGGTCTACCTAAACCACATGTGAGCTCTGCTTATGTATTTGCGATGGATGATCACTTTTTTGCCTATCCAAACAACTTCAATCACTACGTGCGGCATTATAAAGACACGTTTCAGCATGGAGGTATCTCCATGGAGGAAATCATTATCCCATTTATTACCCTGGCAAATAAATGACCATACCTAATTACAATGAAGATGAGCTTCAGGAAGTAGCCAGAAAACTCCTGAGTAATTTTGGGAACATCAGCGTCTGGTGTTTTAATGCAGAGATGGGAGCAGGAAAGACCACTCTGATCAAAAAGATCTGCGAAGAAAAGGGTGTTCAGAATGAGATGAGTTCTCCAACGTTTTCCATAGTGAATGAGTACCTGGCTGAAAGAGGGGAAGAAATCTATCATTTTGATTTTTACCGTCTGGAGGATATTGAGGAAGCCATTGATATTGGACTGGAAGAGTATCTATTTTCTGGAAATCTTTGTTTGCTGGAATGGCCAGAAATCATAGAACCCCTTTTGCCTGATGAATACCTGCAAATAAGCATTAAATTAGTAGGTGATAACACCCGATCACTAACTGCACAACCTAAATGAACGAAACCTCGAAATCCGGATTTGCGGAGTTAGCCAAAGAGCAGACGCTGTACCCCAAGGAGTCGCCAGCAAAAATTTCCAAAAAGCATCAATCTATGCAGATAGGTGTGCCGCAAGAGATTGCAGATCAGGAAAAACGCATGCCGATTAAACCTTCCTCTGTAGGGGTGTTGGTGGCCAATGGCCATGAGGTAGTCATTGAGACTAAGTCAGGAGAGTCAGCGAATTTTTCCGACACTGAATACAGTGAGGCAGGTGCAAAAATCGCGTATAGTGCGAAAGAGGTTTTTGAATGCAATACGATACTAAAGGTGGAGCCTCCTACACTGAAAGAGATCGAAATGATGAAGCCAGGGAGTACCTTGATTTCAGCTTTTCAGGCAGGCAAGCAAAATGTGAAGTACCTGGAGGCCATCAATAAGAAAAAACTCATTGCTATAGGTTATGAATTCATTCAGGATAAGGTAGGCGGATTGCCCTTGGTACGGGCGATGAGCGAAGTGGCCGGCAGCACGGTCATGGTGATTGCTGCTGAGTATCTAAGCAGCGCGAACGATGGTAGGGGAGTGATTCTGGGTGGAATTACCGGAGTGCCACCTACTCGTGTGGTGATCATTGGAGCAGGAACAGTGGCAGAGTTTGCCGCGAGGGCAGCCCTGGGGCATGGAGCTGAAGTGCGTGTCTTTGATAACCAGATCTATAAGATGAGAAGACTGAAGCACTCCTTGGGACAGGAAATTTATACATCCACTTATGATGAAGCATTGCTTGCAAAAGAGGTAGAGGAGGCTGACGTGTTGATTGGGGCGGTTCGATTTGAAAAGGGACAGACAAAAATGCTGGTAACAGAGGAAATGGTGATGAGTATGAAACCAGGTTCAGTAATCATTGATGTCAGCATTGATCAAGGGGGATGTATTGAGACCTCAGAGCTAACCAATCATAAAAAACCAACATTTGTTAAACACGATGTAACTCACTATTGCGTACCAAATATCGCATCTCGTGTCGCGAGAACTGCCTCTTTGGCGATCTCCAACATCTTCACACCGATCTTGCTGGAGGCAGGAGATTGTGGCGGATTTGACGAAATGATTTACACCCACCCGTGGCTACAAAAAGGGGTCTATTCCTACAAAGGAACCCTCACCAACCTTAACCTAGCCAAGCGATTCAACCTGGCTTTTAAGGACATTAGTTTGTTTATGGCGGCCAGGATATAGTTGTCATAATGCGGCATCAGTTTAGATGGTTCTTTCTTAACTAGCAGCGAAACACTAGTATAGGCGAGCGGTAGAGAAGTGGACTACCAGAAAATTTTATAAACTTGATATGCTTCTCCGATAACACCAAGCCCAGTAAGCCAAATTCCAAAAGCAAGAAGATTTTTCTTGGGCAAGAGTTTTTGAAGGTTCTGAAACATTGAAAGTGCTAGTATTAAATACATGACAGCTATATGAAACCATAAATATTGATTAAAATATGATTCACTGAACCAGGCTTCTTCTAAATGGCCGTATTGAACTAATGTCCTAAGTATTGAGATAATTAATGGGGGAAAAGCAATCAATCCTATCAAATAAATCATGAAAAGCCTATACAATAATTTATTGCTGTCGATTAGCCATTGTCCTAAATCATCTAGCTTGTCTGAAAACCAAATCTCAAGTCGTGTATCAAATCCTTTGAAAAATACCTGAGTAATGGTTAGAAAGAGCCCGCATACCTCTAAGGGTAGAGATATTAGTTGAACAATATCTGTAGTTTCCATCAATCAATATTTTTCGGATATGTCTAATTTACAAAGAAGCCAAACTATCCTCCAGCGTCTTGATCTTCGCCTCTGCGTCAGCCAATTTTTTACGCTCTATTTCTACGACTTTTTCAGGGGCATTATTCACAAAACGTTCATTTGAAAGCTTCTTCTCCACGGATTTCATAAATCCACGCGTGTAGTTAAGCTCTTCCTCTATTTTCTTCTTCTCCGCTTCCATGTCCACATTGTCGGATGCAGGTATGAAAAATTCATCTGACCCTACTACGAAACTAAATGCATTCTCCGGCTTGTCTCCCGATTTGATATCAGACAGATTCGCCAATTTTTTCAAAGAAGCAGCGATTGGTTCTACTGCTTTTGCCTTGGTAGTCAGTTCAAACGCTTCCTTCGGTGAGATGCCTTTAGAACTTCGAATGTTTCGAATACTTGAAGTGATCTCAAACAGTAAATCAACTTCTTTCAATATCTCTGAATCAAAACCTGAAGCTTTAGGCCACTCAGCCACAATGATCGCATCACCATCTTTTCGGTCTTTTAGTTCGTGCCACAGCTCTTCTGTGATAAATGGCATAAACGGATGAAGCAGCTTTAACACCTGCTCAAAAAGCTCAATCGTTTTAGCTTTGGTTGCCGCATCAATCGGTTTGCCATATTCCGGTTTGATCCACTCAAGGTACCAGCTGCAGAAGTCGTTCCAAACCAGCTTGTAGGCCGTCATCAACGCATCAGACATTCGAAACTTGGAGAAGTGATCTTCCATTTCGGTCAATGCTTTGTTAAGCTTACTTTCAAACCACGCAATGGCCTGCTTGTTAACTTCAGGCTGTGCGGTATCAGTAGTTTCCCAGCCACTAACCAGTCGGAAGGCATTCCAGATTTTGTTAGAAAAATTTCTTCCCTGCTCGCAGAGTTTCTCGTCGAAAAGTAAATCGTTTCCTGCCGGTGAACTGAACAACATGCCTGTTCGGACTCCATCTGCACCATACTGCTTGATCAGATCTAAGGGGTCAGGAGAGTTGCCCAGCGACTTGGACATCTTTCTTCGTTGCTTGTCTCGTACAATTCCCGTTAGGTACACATTCTCGAATGGCTTTTCATCCAGGTATTCGTAACCTGCGATCACCATCCGGGCTACCCAGAAGAATAAAATCTCCGGTGCAGTTACCAGGGTATTGGTTGGATAGAAGAAATTCAATTCTTCGTTTTTACTCTTATCAATCTTTCCGGTTGCAGAGTCGTAACATGTTGAATTGAAGCCATCGAAAACCGCAATGGGCCAAAGATTTGAAGACGCCCAGGTATCCAATACATCTTCGTCCTGTCTCAGATCATTGGCAGTCAGGCTATTGTTTCCGGTCGTCTTTCTAGCTTCCTCAACCCCTTGTTCGATATTCTCTGCTACGACAAAATCATTTTCACCTTCACCATAAAAGTAGGCCGGTATCCGCTGGCCCCACCACAGCTGACGGGAGATACACCAGTCGCGCACGTTCTCCATCCAGTGGTTATAGGTATTCTTGAATTTCGGTGGAAACAATTGAATTTCATCATCCATCACCGCCTTGTGGGCGCGTTTGGATATTTCTTTCATTTTGATAAACCACTGCAGGGAAAGCTTTGGTTCTACTACGGAGTTGGTACGCTCGGAACGACCAATCTTGGTGATAAATTCTTCCTCATGTACAAGAATCCCAGCTTCCTTCAGATCTTTCACAACCATCTTACGGACCTTGAATCGATCCTGGCCAACATACTTATCGATCTCACACTTTTCATTGAGGGTACCATCCAGGTTAATGGTATCAATCGTCTCCAGATTGTGTCGCTGACCGATCTCATAGTCATTAGGGTCGTGCGCTGGTGTTACTTTCAGGCAGCCAGTACCGAAATCCAGCTCCACATAATCATCTCCGATAATCGGAATCTCACGGTTGATAAAAGGAACCAAAGCTTTTTTACCAATCAGGTGCTTGAATCGATCATCATTTGGATTTACCGCAATACCTGTGTCACCCATGATCGTTTCCGGTCGCTGCGTAGCGATGGTCACAAACTCATCCGAGTCTTTGATCTGGTATTTTACATGATACAGGATGGCTTTTTCGCCTTCCTCGTTATAGATCACTTCCTCATTGGAAATGGTTGTCTGCGCCTCACAATCCCAATTCACCATCCGCAAGCCACGGTAGATGTATCCTTTGTTGAATAAGTCTACAAACTGTTTGATTACAGCATCGTGGTAGCCTTTGTCCATCGTAAAAGCCGTACGATCCCAATCGCATGAAGCACCTAGTTTCTTCAACTGCTCAAGTATGATGCCGCCGTATTTATCCTTCCATTCGTAGGCGTGCTTTAGAAAATCCTCTCTGGAAAGATCAGATTTTTTGATGCCTTTCTCGCGGAGCATCTTCACCACCTTCGCTTCAGTGGCAATTGAAGCATGGTCCGTTCCTGGCACCCAACAGGCTTCTTTCCCTTCCATACGGGCTTTCCGAATCAAAACATCCTGAATCGTGTTGTTGAGCATGTGACCCATGTGGAGGACACCTGTGACGTTTGGTGGTGGGATGACGATGGTATAGGCTTCCTTGCCGGTCTTTGGAGTGGCATGAAAGAAATTTCTATCCATCCAATACTGGTACCATTTGTCTTCTACCTGTGTCGGGTCATATTGCGTGGAAATGCTCATGAGCGCTCTGCTATAACGTTAATTTTTTTGAAGCCGCAAAGTTAGTAGCTCTCAAGCTTCTTTTCCCTTTGTCAAAGGAATTATGCCATGCATATTTGTAGAAATGAATTCAAATATTAGAAAATGGAAATAGCCGCAAATAATCCAAAACTAAAATCCTGGGTAGAGGTGCCCGCAAATTCAGACTTCCCTATTCAGAATTTACCGTTCGGTATTTTTAAAAAAGAGGGAGTAAAGCGTGTGGGGGTAGCCATAGGAGAAAAGGTGTTGGATCTCGCCGGACTGCAGAATCATGGATTGTTTGATGGGATGGGATTGCCCGATGGCATCTTTGATAGAGAATACCTGAACGATTTTATGAATCTAGGTAAACCGACCGCTCGAAAAGTGAGGGATCGTGTGTCAGAGTTACTGCAAGAAGGAAATGAAGAATTGAAAAATCACTATGCGCTTCAATCTGTATTGAACGATATGGATAAGGTGAAGATGTGCCTGCCGGTGCAAGTAGGTGACTACACTGATTTTTACTCCAGTGAGCAACATGCATTCAATGTAGGCTCTATGTTCCGTGATCCGGACAATGCACTGATGCCAAACTGGAAACACATTCCGGTCGGCTATCACGGTAGAGCTTCATCCATTATTGAGTCAGGAGTACCTATTCACAGGCCAAAAGGACAGCAAAAACCCAATGATGATGAACCGCCTGTTTTCGGGCCATGCAAACTGCTTGATTTTGAATTGGAGATGGCGTTTATCACATGTGGCCAAAATCAATTGGGTGATTCGATCACTACTAAGGAGGCCGAAGATCACATTTTCGGAATGGTGTTGTTCAATGACTGGTCGGCCAGAGATATTCAGAAATGGGAATATGTACCATTAGGTCCATTTTTGGCAAAGAATTTTGCTTCATCTATCTCACCATGGATTGTGACCTTAGATGCTTTAGAACCCTTTAGAATTCCAGGTCCTAAACAAGAGCCAAAAGTGCTTCCATATCTTCAATATGAAGGAAACAAACACTTTGATATTGATCTTGAAGTGGCCATTCAACCGGAAGATAGTGATGAGAAAGTGGTTGGTAACTCTAATTTCAAGTACATGTATTGGAATATGGCGCAGCAGCTGGCTCATCAGACAGTGAATGGATGCAACATCAAAACCGGAGACATGTACGGTAGTGGTACTATTTCAGGGCCGGATGCAAGTCAGTTCGGCTCGATGCTGGAGATTTCCTGGAAAGGAACCAAACCGGTAAAAATGCCTGACGGAAGTGAACGTAAATTCATCCAGGATGGCGATACCGTGATCATGCGTGGACACGGAGAGAAGGATGGTGTGCGTATTGGTTTTGGTGAGGTATCAACGAAGGTTTTACCCGCTAAATAAAATCTCCTATATCCCCCTTTGGAGGAGTAAGGGGGAGGAAATAATTAACTTATCATGACAATCGATCCGAAAAAAATACCCGTACCTGAGTTACATGGACACCTGCTGGGAGCAGTGGCACCACGCCCCATTGCTTTTGCCAGTACGGTAGATAAAGAAGGAAAAGTAAATCTGAGCCCTTTTAGTTTTTTCAATGTTTTCAGTGCCAACCCTCCAATCATGATCTTTTCTCCGGCTAGGAGAGGACGAGACAACACAACTAAGCATACGCTGGAAAATGTTAAGGAGCATCCGGAGTGTACGATCAATATTGTATCATATGACATGGTGCAGCAGATGTCGCTGAGTAGCACGGAGTATGAGAAGGGGGTGAATGAATTTGCGAAGGCAGGCTTTACTGAAGAAGAATCACAGCTTGTAAAGCCACCAAGAGTGAAAGAGGCACCTGTTTCGTTTGAGTGCAAAGTGATCGAAGTGAAATCACTCGGTGAGCAGGGTGGAGCCGGACAGCTCGTGATCTGTGAGGTACAGCTGATGCACATCGCAGATCGGATATTGGATGAGAATGGTAAAATCCACCCCAATAAACTAGATGCCGTGGCAAGAATGGGAGGCAATTGGTATGCCAGGGCGAGTGGAGATGCTATATTTGAAGTAGCCAAACCTCTGACAACCATGGGCATAGGAGTAGACCAAATACCTGACCAAATTCGAACCAGCACTGTACTAACCGGCAACCACCTGGGTATGCTGGGTAATGTTGAAGCATTACCAACTGAGGAGGAAGTAAAAGATTTTGCCAACGAACCGGAGGTGCGATCGATCCTTGATTCATTCGACGATGAGGAAAATATCCAGCTTGAGCTGCACAAACTGGCTGCAGATCTGCTCAATGATGGGGAAGTGGATACGGCCTGGAAAGTCTTAATGATGGGATAACCTAGTTTTCAAGTCCACAGTCGTCAGTCGACAGTGGACTAAAAAACTGTCAACTAGAAATGAAAGACAACTTCTCCACTCAATCCCTCGAATATGCCAAATTCCGCCCAGTCTATCCACAAGAGCTGATCGATTACCTTATTTCTTTAACCCAAAGTCAGGATAATTGCTGGGACTGTGGAACAGGAAATGGTCAATTGGCAGTAAAACTAGCTGAGCATTTTTCGAAAGTTTATGCCACAGACATCAGCGAAAAGCAGCTTACTAATGCTACTCAGAAATCCAACATTGAATATTCTAAGCAGCCCGCAGAACAAACCAACTTTCCAGATCAGCATTTTGATTTAATCACCGTTGCACAAGCTGCACATTGGTTTGATCATGACCGATTTAACATGGAAGTGAAGCGCGTTCTTAAACCCAATGGAGTGATTACCTTGATCGGGTATGGATTGGTACAAATTGAAGGAAAAGTAGGAGAAATAATCAAAGACTTTTATTGGAATGTAACCCATCCTTACTGGGATCCGGAACGCGATCACATTGAAGCTGCTTACAAAACGATTCCTTTTCCTTATAAAGAGATCGAAGATGTACCTTCATTTGAGATGAAGAAACAGATGAGGCTAGATGATTTGGTTGGATATATCAGCACCTGGTCGGCTGTGCAGCACTACATCAAAAAGAATGATCACTCTCCGATCGATAAATTGTACAAAGACCTAAAAGCTATTTGGAACGACAAAGTTCTGGAGGTTGATTTTCCGATTTTCACCCGAATCGGAAGGAGCTAAAAAGCAAATCTACTCTTAAACTCCTCCAGCTCTACTTTCAACTCACGACTTTCAAATCGATCGATGTAATCAAACAACTTACTATCCGGATTGATTTTTAGCTCTCTCAGATTCATATGCTGATTGGTGAATAAAAATTCAAGTGAAGGATAGATTTCTTTTAATACATCCACGATATCCAGAATCTGTAGATTCTTGTCTACCAGGTTGTACGTACCGCTGGGTACTTCATTCGTAATGGTTTGCGCCAATGCACTACAGAGATAGTCAACGTGGATAAAGGCTCGGGACTGTTTTCCATTTCCATTGATCTGGATACGATTGGTGAAGTTTGCGTCAAACATGAATCGGTTGATTACCGCATCAAAACGCATGGATTTACTGTATCCATACACGTTTCCACCTCGGATATTGATGGCATTCTTTTTCTCTGCCATTCGATTTACATGCTCCTCTCCTCGCAGTTTCGAAATGCCATAAAAGGTGGAGGGTGCGGGTGTAGCAGATTCATCAGAAACCTGATCACTAGCTCCATATACGGAAGTACTACTTAGATAAATAAATTTGGAGATATCCGACTCCTCCGCACAATACACTACTTCCGCAGTTCCCCAGTGGTTGACTTGCTCGTAGAAATGTGGATCGGTATTCGCAAAAGGAGTGGTCACAATGGCAGCCAGATGGACAACTACATCAGCATCTTTCATTAATTTTTTCAATTGCCGAGTATCCAGGATATCTCCCCGGACTGACTGAATCTTCTCTTTGTTCTGATATTCTAAACCTAAAAAGAAGTTGTGATGTCCTTTACTGAGGTTATCATATACCGTGATCTTTTCAATTTCAGGATTTGAAACCAGGTGCTTGACCAGCTTTGTTCCAACATATCCGGCTCCACCGGTAATAAGTACTTTCATATTCTTTAATTGATAATTAAATGATATCCCCTTGAGGGGATAATAGGGGTGTAAACATCCCCCCGCAACCACACCTTCCCAACGCACCCCCCTTCAAAGGGGGAATATTATTTAATTAAATCCGTATGTAATCCACACTCTACTTTATTTAAGCCAAACCATCGGGCTTCTCTTTCTTGCATATCCAGGTCCATTTTTCTGGTACATGGCTCACATCCAATGCTGATATACCCTTTTGCATCGAGAGGATGCTTAGGCAGATCATGTTCTTTGATGTATGCAAATATTTTACGATTGTCCCAATCCAGCATGGGATGAAATCGAATGCTATCAAATGGGGCTGGTTGCTCTACCTTCATGGCTTTTCGTACGGCACTTTGATCACCTCTCACCCCATTGATCCACACATCGTGGCTGGCAAGGACTGACTCCATCGGCTGTGTTTTGTTTAGGTAGCAGCAATGATCCGGGTCAGTGGTAAACAATAGTTTCCCATTTGCTTCACGCTGCATATACTTAGGGGTATTTGGTTTCAAATCCACAATGCGTAAACCTAACTGTTCCGCGACTTCATCCCTGAAGGAAATTGTTTCTGGAAAAAGATATCCGGTATTAATGAAATAAACGGGAATTGAGCTATCGATCTTACTTAAAATATGAAGCATGGGTATGCTGTGGGTCTGGAAAGAAGAGGTGGTGAAAAGTCGTTTTCCTTCACTTTGGTATTGCTCTATTTTTTTTCTGATTTCGGGGATCTCCATATCATAGATTTCAAGGCAAAACAAAGGCACATAAAAATAAATTCATAGCGAGACGAAACATCTTTATAAAAGCCGTTGTTATGAGTTCCAGTAATTTTGCAATATGCCACGAGTTACAGTAAACAGAAAAGAACATTTCAATGCAGCCCACCGGCTGTACAATGAATCCTGGTCAGATGAGAAAAACGAACAGGTTTTTGGTAAATGTAATAACCCGAACTGGCATGGGCATAATTATGAAGTAATCGTAAGCCTAACTGGAGAACCTGATGCAGATACCGGATATGTTTACGATATGAAGAAGCTGAGCAACCTTGTAAAAGAGAAGGTACTCAATCGCTTCGATCATAAAAATCTGAATTTGGATGTAACCGAATTCAAAAATTTGAATCCAACAGCTGAAAATATCGTCAAAGTCATCTATGATTTGCTGAGGCCTGAGGTAGAAGACGAGTACGAGATGAAAATAACTTTATATGAAACAGAAAGAAACTACGTCGAATATCCAGGATGAGGAGCATGATGCGTACGCTGATCAACACGTAGGATCATCTTATGATACTCCACTTCGCCCGGATGCCTTTGAGCAAGATGATGAACTAAAGATTGAATTGATTTCTAAACACTTCAAGGAAATCATGCAGATTCTCGGACTTGATCTTCAAGATGATTCCCTTTCAGGTACTCCGAAAAGAGTAGCTAAAATGTATGTTCAGGAAGTATTTTCCGGATTGAATCCTAAGAACAAACCGCAAGTCCGGTTATTTGAGAATAAATACAAGTATGATCAAATGTTGGTAGAGAAGGACATTACCTTCTACTCCCATTGTGAGCATCACTTTGTGCCTATTTACGGTAAAGCCCATGTTGCTTATTTTCCCAATGGCAAGGTGATTGGGCTGTCAAAGATTAATCGTATTGTTCAATATTACGCGAAACGTCCACAAGTCCAGGAGAGACTCACCGTTCAGATTGGAAATGAACTAAAATCAATCCTCCACACTGATCATGTGGCTGTGGTCATGGATGCATCTCATATGTGTGTGTCTTCCAGAGGAGTAAATGACACAAATAGTCAAACCGGAACAGCTTTTTTTGACGGAAAATTTAAAGACCAACAGATTAAAACAGAGTTTTTAAACTACGTCAATTCAAATACTAAATAAGAGATACAAAAGATCGTTTCTAAAAATTCATGATTGGTTTCTATTAAAAATTAGTTGACCTATCTTTGCCGACTGTTTTTGAAAACCATTTAAAAAATCATGGATAAATTAATCTATTTAGTGCCTGCCCTTGGGCTTTTAGGGCTTCTTGTGATGATCATCAAATCCCGCTGGGTCTATAAGCAGGATGCAGGTGATTCGAAGATGCAAGACCTTGCTAATCACATTAGAGAAGGGGCCTTGGCATTTCTTAGTGCTGAGTATCGAATCCTGGCTATTTTCGTAGTATTAGCAGGCGTTCTTTTGGGAGTAATCTCTTCCCTCGTTGAAACCACACACTGGTTCATCATTGTAGCATTTGTCATTGGCGCATTTTTCTCTGCCTTGGCAGGAAACATAGGAATGCGTATCGCAACAGCTGCCAACGTAAGAACGACTCAAGCAGCAAGAACAAGCCTACCACAGGCATTAAAAGTATCTTTTACAGGAGGAACTGTGATGGGGCTTGGAGTAGCCGGTCTTGCAGTTTTCGGCCTGAGTATCATATTTATCTTATTATTCCAATACTTCATGGGAGGCCAATGGACTGCTAATGGAGTTAACGATATGACGATTGTGCTTGAGGCACTTGCTGGTTTCTCTTTAGGAGCTGAGTCTATCGCACTATTTGCCAGAGTTGGTGGTGGTATTTATACCAAAGCTGCGGATGTAGGAGCTGATTTGGTAGGAAAAGTGGAAGCGGGAATCCCAGAGGATGATCCAAGAAATCCAGCAACCATTGCTGATAATGTTGGAGATAACGTTGGTGACGTGGCTGGTATGGGCGCTGACCTGTTCGGTTCTTATGTTGCCACTGTGCTTGCATCGATGGTACTAGGAAACTATGTAATCAGAGATATGGGCGGTTCCATTACCGATGAGTTCAATGGAATTGGACCTATTCTTCTTCCGCTTGTAATTGCTGGTTTAGGAATTGTATTCTCAATTCTTGGAACCATGCTAATCAAAGTATCAGGTAACGATGCAAAGGAATCACAAGTGCAGGCGGCACTCAATAAAGGAAACTGGGGATCGATTATTCTCACGGCAGTAGCATGCTATTTCGTAATTGATCTTCTCCTACCTGCCGAAATGACCATGGTGTTCTTCGGAGAAGGAAGCCTCACCGTAACTTCAATGAGTGTATTCTATGCGGTGTTAGTAGGTTTGGCTGTAGGCGGTCTTATTTCATACTTCACTGAATACTATACAGGTCTTGGTAAAAAGCCTGTAGTAGATATCGTACAAAACTCTGCAACTGGAGCTGCAACAAACATCATTGCAGGTCTTTCAACAGGAATGATTTCTACATTCGCACCAATCCTTCTTTTCGCAGGTGCGATTTGGGGAGCATATGAGCTTGCTGGTTTTTACGGTGTAGGTATCGCTGCATCTGCTATGATGGCTACCACAGCCATGCAGTTAGCGATTGACGCTTTTGGGCCGATTGCCGATAATGCTGGTGGTATTGCTGAGATGAGCGAACTACCTGACGATGTAAGAGAGAAAACAGATATTCTTGATTCTGTTGGTAATACAACTGCAGCGATCGGTAAAGGATTTGCGATTGCTTCTGCAGCATTGACTGCATTGGCACTTTTTGCAGCATATGTAACTTTTACAGGGATTGATGGAATCAACATTTTTAAAGCAGATGTTCTTGCAGCGTTATTTATTGGAGGAATGGTGCCAGTAGTCTTCTCTGCATTAGCGATGAGATCGGTTGGAAAAGCAGCCATGGAGATGGTTAAAGAAGTAAGACGCCAGTTCAAAGAGATTCCGGGTATCATGGAAGGCACTGGAAAACCTGAGTATGGTAAGTGCGTGGACATTTCTACTAAAGCAGCACTAAGAGAGATGATGCTTCCGGGAGCAATCACCATCATTGCACCGATCCTGATTGGATTCTTCATGGGTCCTGAAGCACTTGGTAGCTACATGGCTGGTGTGGCAGTGTCCGGTGTACTTTGGGCAATCTTCCAAAACAACGCAGGTGGCGCATGGGATAATGCTAAGAAATCCTTTGAAGCAGGTATTGAAATCGATGGTGAAATGACATATAAAGGTTCAGAAGCTCATAAAGCGGCAGTAACCGGAGATACAGTAGGGGATCCATTCAAAGATACTTCTGGTCCATCAATGAATATTTTAATCAAATTGACTTGTCTGGTAGGTCTGGTAATCGCTCCAATTCTAGGTGAGGTTTACGGATCGGGACACGGTGCAACTGAGGAGACTGCAACCGTAGTTGTGGAGGAGGCTGAGCCCATCAATGAAGTGTCTAAAGAAATCAAAGTGATGATGGAGTCATTGGAAGATGGGCAAGTGCAAGCGATTGTGACTTCTACCACAGTTGAAGATGGAGAAAGCATGGTTAAGGTTGATACACTTGTTGGCGAGAAGTCAGCTATTGAAGAGCAAATCAAAGCAATGAAATAAGTTTCATTCGAAACAAAATTTGAAACCCCGGCTTATTTAAGTTGGGGTTTTTTTGTGCCTTTAATTTAACTTCCGATCTGTGGCAGATAAGGAGCTTTTTCAAATAGCCGAAGACTGGTTTCAGTCCAAAGGATGGAAATCTTTCGCATTTCAGCGGAAGACCTGGGGAGCATATTTAGATGGCAAAAGCGGATTACTAAATGCCCCCACTGGTTCCGGTAAAACCTATGCACTTTGGGTTCCATGTGTATTGGAATTTTTAAAAACACATAAACTGCATGATGTAAGACCTGAAGTTCGGGTTTTGTGGATCACCCCATTGAGAGCTTTGGCAAAGGATATTCAGAGTGCCATGCAAAACTTTTGTAATGATCTGGATGTCCGATGGAAGGTGGGTTTACGAACAGGCGACACAACAACCACCGAGCGTCAAAAGCAAAAGAAAGTTGCTCCACAAGCACTGGTGATCACCCCTGAAAGTTTACATGTATTGTTGTCTCAAGCAGATTATCCCAACTATTTAAAAAATGTTCAAAGCATCGTCGTTGATGAGTGGCATGAATTAATTGGCACTAAAAGAGGAGTAGCTACCGAATTAGCCATTTCTAGACTTAAGAAGCTAACAGGTGGTAAACTTAAAATATGGGGAATTTCAGCGACTATTGGAAACTTACCACAAGCCAAACGAGTGCTGCTTGGTGAAGATCTCCACAAAGACGCTATTTCAATCAAATCGGATATTGAGAAGCAAATTGTAGTGGAGTCCATCATGCCGGACGAAGTGGAAAAATTTCCCTGGTCGGGGTATCTGGGTGTAAAACTCATCGATAAGGTTGTTCCAATTATTGAGCAAAGCAATACCACTCTTCTCTTTACCAATACCCGATCTCAAACCGAACTGTGGTACCAGGCAATTTTAAAAGCAGCACCTGATCTGGCCGGAGTAATGGCGATGCATCATGGATCCATGGATCAGCATATTCGAAATTGGGTTGAGGACGCACTTCATGAAGGAAAGCTGAAGCTGGTGGTTTGTACCTCAAGCCTGGATTTGGGAGTTGATTTTCGTCCGGTAGATACGGTCATTCAGATTGGCGGCCCCAAAGGGGTTTCCCGGTTTCAACAACGTGCGGGTAGGAGTGGACACGGTCCCGGTGAAATCAGTCGAATATATTTTGTACCAACTCACTCATTGGAATTAATAGAAGGTGCTGCACTTCGATCAGCAATTAAAAATGGAAGATTTGAACAAAGGAAACCATTGGAAAAATGTCTGGATGTCCTGGTACAATATCTGGTAACACTTTCAGTAAGTGGAGGTTTTCGACCATTAGAGATTTTGGAGGAGGTTAAGCAAACCTATAGCTTTCGATTGCTGACTGGTGAGGAATGGAATTGGGTTTTAGAGTTCATTACTACAGGTGGAAGTACCCTGGGAGAATACGATGAATTTTCTAGGGTTTATAACGATGGTGGGGTTTATAAGATCATTAATAAACGCGCAGCTCAGCGGCATAAACTCTCAATAGGCACCATAGTAGGCGACCCGGCCATGAGTGTAAAGTTTATTACCGGGGGGCATTTAGGTACGGTTGAGGAGAGTTTTGTTTCCAAACTAAATCCCGGAGATACCTTTTGGTTTGCCGGTCAAAACCTGGAGTTTGTGCGGATAAAGGACTTGACTGTTCTTGTAAAAAAGTCCAAACGAAAGAGCGGGCTAACTCCATCGTGGGGAGGAGGAAGACTCCCATTGTCATCTTTACTTTCAGACCAAATAAGGGAAAAGCTTCAGCTAGCTATTATGGGGGACTTTACTGACCCTGAGCTTCATAAGATTAAACCTATATTGGATCTTCAGAGCCGCATGTCAATGATTCCGGATAAAGACTCGCTTCTGATAGAAAAGGTAGAAACGGAGCACGGACATCACCTCTTCTTTTTCACTTTCGAAGGAATGTTTGTGCATGAGGTCTTAGCTGGCCTGATAGCCTACAGAATGAGTAAACTTCAAAAGATTACCTTCTCAATCTCCATGAATGACTATGGATTTGAGCTTCTTTCAGATCAGGAAATCGCAATCGAAGAAGCGCTGGAATTAGATCTCTTTTCGGAAGAGAATCTCTATCAGGACATTAATGAATCGATCAACATGACGGAGATGGCGCAACGCAAGTTTCGGGATGTTGCAACCATTGCCGGCTTGATTTTTCAAGGCTATCCTGGAAAAAATATTCGAGCCAGACATCTTCAGGCTTCCTCAGGAATTATTTACAAGGCATTTAAAGAGTACGATGAAAGCAACTTGCTTTTAAAACAATCCATGGAAGAGGTCATGACGCTTCAACTGGATCAATCCCGGTTTATGGAGGCCATACGTAGGATTAATTCACAGAAAATCATTTTAAAAGAGACGACAAAGCCAACCCCCTTTGCTTTCCCCATTTTGGTAGATATGATTCGAAGGGAGCGGCTGAGTTCGGAAGATGTGACCGACCGTATTTTAAAAATGCAGATGCAGCTTGAACGATCTGTCAGTGAAGATTAAATTTGACCTATGAAAATTGCATTATCTCTTATTTCACTGTTTTTAGCTTCGTTGCTATACAGTCAGTCTATTGTCGGAACCTGGAAGACCATCGATGATGAATCTGGTAAACCCCGGTCTGTGGTAGATATTTATGAAAAAGATGGTCGATACTATGGGAAGATCATAAAGCTCTTTAGAGAACCTGGAGAGGACCCTGATCCGGTTTGTGAGGAATGTGAAGATCACCGAAAAGGGAAGAAAGTGATTGGGATGGAGATCATCTCTGACATGAAATATGACAAAGGAGATGAGGAGTACCGTAAAGGAGAGATTCTGGATCCTGAAAACGGGAATATTTATGACTGCAAACTTTGGATTGAAGAAGGAAAGTTAAAAGTAAGGGGCTATTTACTCTTTTTCTACCGAACCCAAACCTGGCTACCATATACGGAAGGGTGATGGAGGTCAAGATTTCGGGTGAAGTTCTCACCTTACTTCCTGAGCGAGCCATTTTTTGGAAAAAACAACAAACGCTGATTTTGTCTGATCTCCACTTAGGGAAGGCAGGGCATTTTAGAAAACATGGAATCCCGGTTTCCAGAAGAATACACCTCACTGATATTCAGACTCTAGAGGCACTAATCAAGCGATACAATCCTAAGAAAGTACTGCTGCTTGGAGATCTTTTTCACAGTTTTGAAAACAACGAGTGGCAGGATTTTCTGAATTTCCTTCAGGTCTTTGACTCAATCAATTTCACCCTGGTTGAAGGAAATCATGACATCCTTCCGGAGTACCCAGTTGCACTTGCAGTAACTCCCCATTTGGAGATGGAGCCCTTTTCTTTCTCTCATTATCAAGAGCCTTCTTCATTTTATAATATTTCAGGACACATACACCCAGGGGTGATTGTGCGGGGAAAAGGTAGGCAAAGCATTACTTTGCCATGTTTCTATTTCACAGTAGATCATGGAGTTTTACCTGCCTTTGGACAATTTACTGGTTTGAAGAAAATAAGACCTGGAAAGGGAGATTGTGTTTATGGAGTAGCGGAAGGAAGTGTGATCGATTTAACCCGTATTCTTGGATAGAACTTAGTTATTTTGATTTCAAAAACATTCTACTGAATAGCTTTAAAAATTTCTTACAAAGGGAATTTTTAATGGATTATCCAGATAAAGCAATTGCTTTCGTCTGTTTCCCAAATGTAGTTTTGGCTTAATAATCTTTATGAGATAACGTGAGTTTTATCGTATTTTACAATTGATTAACCCTTGAACTCACCAGGGAGGGGTTACTAAATGGATATTAATCGTATTAAAAACTGGCTTGGTGTATGAAGGACAGTGAGATACTGGAGCGAATTAGTCGCGGAGATGAGCGCGTACTTGATCATCTGTATAAGAAATATTACAGGATGATGACCAAGATTGTGCTTAGTAACAACGGAACTGAGGACGAGGCGAAAGATGTATACCAGGAAGCCTTACTCGCTTTTTGGCAGAAAGCTGTCAGTGGAAAGTTGGTTTTGACATCTAAAATCAGCACCTACTTATACAGCATCTGTCTCAATCAGTGGAGAAAGGAATTAGATAGAAAAAGTCGTTTGAGCAATGAGGAGGTTGATCGTGAAGAATTTCAAACGCACGACGCTAAAGAGCGGCTGAAAATTGTGATGGATTGCATTGCTCAATTGGGCGATGTATGCAAGAAAGTGCTTACGCATTACTATTTCGATGGAATGGGTATGCAAGAGATAGCTGAGAAAATGAATTTTGCCAATACTGATACGGCAAAGACAAAAAAATATAAGTGTAAGAAGAAATTAGATAGTTTAATAAAGAGGAAATACACCACCGAAGACTTTTTTGATTAGACATGACAAACCAACAACTAGAGCAAATCGATAAGTACCACTCCGGCAGGATGAGCGAGTCAGAAATGACAAGTTTTGAAAAGCAATTGGAGTCAGATCCAGCCTTAAAAGCAGAGAATGATCTGCAAGCCGATATTGTAGGCGGTCTGAAAGAATATCGCAAATTAGAGCTTAAGGCGCGCCTTGACGCCATCAATGTAGGCCCAACCTGGATGGAGTTTATGGGGCAGTCTGCGTTGATGAAATCAATGGGTGGTGTGATTGTAGCCTCATTAATTGGTACAGGTATTTACCTATACGGGGAACAAGATGACCAAATGGAATCGGGAGCCGAAGTGACAATAAATGCTCCTGTTGCTGAATCTATGGAGTATGTCTGGGAGTTGGGTCAAGAAGACACTGATATTTCAGTAAATACCGAACTAGAGAAACCTGAAATAGCTAATGAACCAGCTGTGGAACAAAAGTCTGATATTCAGACTATAGATCAGCAGTCTGTAAATGAAGAACTGGTAACAAGTAAAGCTGATAAAGAGGTGTTCAAACCATCTTTTGAAGCGCCTGCCGTGGCAGATGTCGAAGAAGACAGTAAATTCCAATCTGCAGGTTTAGATGAGCTACCTGAAACCACAAATACTACTGCATCCGAAGATCCGATTGATGTAGAGACTGAAATCAATCGAAGTAAGACGATCAAATACAAGTACTATGATGGCAAGCTTTTCTTGAGCGGTGATTTTGATAAATCCACTTATGAGATCCTCGAGATCAATAGCGCTTCAGGGAGACGCATCTATGTCTACTACATTGATACATATTATAAAGTAGGAACGACCGATCGTCTAACTGAACTACCCGCTGTGAAAGATCAGAATGTGATCACGGAGCTGGAGTTGCTCAGAGAAAATAAGTAATGTTCCAAAGCATTTCCATTTTGCCTAAATTCGTGGCTTAAATGGAAGAGAAGAAGACCAGAAAAAAACGTAAGCTCGGAAGCTACCCCTTTGCCAGTGTGGTATTTAGTATCACAGTGGCATTGTTGGTTTTAGGGCTTTTTGGTTGGTTGTTGATACATAGCTCAAGGCTTGGCACTCAGATTCAGGAGAATATTGAAGTTCAGGTTTATCTCAATAAAAACATCTCTCAGTCTGATATCACCAAAATCCGAACAGCGATTGCGTCTAAGCCCTACACCTTAGTAAAAGAAACACCGCAGATCACGCTGATTACCAAAGAAGAAGCTGCCAAGCAATTTATTGAAGCTACCGGCGAGGATTTTAAAGATTTTTTAGGAGACAATCCACTGAGGGATCTTTTTGCAGTTAAAATCAAAGGCGACTACCAGGCACTTGATAGTTTAAATCAAATCAAAGGAGAAATCGAGGGCATGCGTGGAGTGTTCGAGGTAGAGTATGAGGAGAGCCTCATTGAGAGTATCAATGAGAACCTAACTAAAATAGGATTTATATTGCTTGGTATAGCCATTTTTGCTCTGCTCGTAGTAATTATCTTGATTAATAACACCATTAAACTGGCACTGTTTTCTCAACGATTCTTAATAAGAAGTATGCAGTTGGTGGGAGCAACCAGTTCTTTTATTCAGCGCCCATTCCTATACAGATCCATGCTCTATGGTTTTTTTGCCGGTGTTCTGGCCTGTGGAATAATCTATGGATTCACCATCTATATGAATGGAATGATTGAAGGATTGGAAGAACTTCAAGATGCGAATGGATTTATTTTACTGTTCGGACTAATCCTAATGATGGGAATCATCGTAGGATACTTCAGCTCTTTACGAGCGATTAGAAAATATTTAAAAATGTCACTAGACGAACTTTATTAAAGACATGTCAGAAAAAAGAAAACTTGCTTTCTCAAAAGTCAACTACATAATCATGATCACCGGAGTTATTGTTCTTGCTCTGGGATTCGTTATCATGACGATGGATACAGAACCTTATGGATTTGGATTTCTTGGATTGACGCTGGGACCTGTAGTGGTCATGCTTGGTTTCATTATCCAGTTTGTAGCCATTTTTTATAAACCGAAAACAAATTCAGATTCTGAATGAGCTGGATTGAAGCCCTGATTCTGGGAATCATACAAGGACTTACAGAATTCTTACCGGTTAGTAGTAGTGGTCATTTGGAAATAGGATCGGTACTTCTAAACGCTCAGAGCTCAGATAATTTGCTATTTGCAGTTACAGTTCACTTAGCCACGGCACTGGCAACAATAGCTGTTTTTAAAAATGATATTGTGGAGCTGCTTAGGGACATCTTCAAGTTTGAGTGGAATGATTCTACACAGTTTGCTGCTAAGATTATTCTTTCCATGATTCCCGTGTTTGTAGTGGCGGTCTTTTTCAAAGACCAAATTGAAGCACTGTTTATTGGGAATCTGTTGCTGGTTGGTTCCATGCTTTTGATAACCGGAGGTTTGTTGCTTTTTGCCCATTATAAAAACGACGGCACCAGGTCAGTTGGATTTGTTGGTGCAATTATCATTGGCATAGCTCAGGCATTTGCCGTGCTTCCCGGAATTTCCAGATCCGGTTCGACGATAGCTACCGCATTGATTTTAGGAGTGGAGCGATCCAAGGCTGCCCGGTTTTCATTCCTTATGGTTTTGATACCGATTCTTGGTGCAAGTTTGCTTGAAATAATGGATTACACGGAAAATACTGCAGCTCACTCGATCAATGCATCCAGTCTTATTATTGGTTTTCTAGCTGCATTTATTTCTGGCTTTATTGCATGTAAATGGATGATTAAAATCGTGAAAAGGGGCAAGTTGACCTACTTTGCCATTTATTGCTTCATAGTTGGAATTATAGCGATTACAGCAACCTGAAATGGAAAATACCTACGCTGAAGGAAGGCTCATATTAATCAATAAACCGGTGGACTGGACATCATTTGATGTGGTAAAAAAACTTCGCTATACGCTGAAAGTAAAAAAGATTGGTCATGCGGGTACCCTTGATCCTTTAGCTACAGGACTGCTCATCATTGGCACGGGTAAATTCACAAAAAAGCTAAATGAGCTACAAGGACTGGATAAAACCTATGAAGGCATTATTGAAATTGGGAAGACAACCCCATCCTATGATTTAGAAACGGAATTTGATTCTGAAAAGGACTGGTTAGGAGTAACTGAAAATCAGCTTGAAGATGCCCGAAAGCAATTATCTGGTAATATCGAGCAAATACCGCCTGCTCACTCGGCCATCAAAGTAGGAGGGGAGCGAGCTTACAAAAAGGCAAGGAAGAATAAAGAAGTCAAACTTGAACCCCGATCGTTGACGATCCATGACTTTCAAATTGATTATTCGAACCTCCCGGAAGTAAAGTTTAAAGTATCATGCTCAAAAGGCACCTACATTAGAAGTCTGGCTCATGATTTCGGTCAAATGATAGGGGTAGGGGCGTATTTAAAAAAACTGGTACGAACCAGCGTAGGAGAATATCAGTTGTCAGATGCAGTAGATTTGGATGAATTTGTTCAACAGCACAATGCAGGTAGTTGATCACATAGAGGCATTCGAGAAACCGGATTTTGCGGTGGTAACGATTGGAACGTTTGATGGCGTGCATGTTGGACATCAGGCGATTCTAAAGCGTCTTGTCTCTGAAGCAAAGAAAAATAATGGGAAGAGCGTATTAATTACTTTTTGGCCTCATCCGCGCTTTATTCTCAATAAAGACGCTGAGAAGCTTAAGCTACTCTCAACGTTTGAGGAAAAGGTAGAATTGATAGCTGATCTGGGTGTTGATTACATTCTAAAAATTGCGTTTACGCCTGAGTTTTCAAATCTCAGTGCTGATGAATTCGTCAGACAAATACTGGTTGAAAAAGTAGGTACCAAAAAGCTTTTTATCGGCTATGATCACCATTTTGGTAACAATCGGGAAGGGAATATCCATTTCCTCCACGAGCATTCCGGAAAGTATGGATTTGAAGTAAATGAAATCTCCAAACAAGAGATAGATCACATTGGCATCAGCTCCACTAAGATTAGGAATACCCTGGAAAGTGGTGAAATACATTTAGCCAACTCACTTTTAGGGAGGAACTATTCCATTAAAGGAAAAGTGATTGATGGGAATAAAAAAGGTCGATCCATCGGGTTTCCTACGGCTAATATTGAAATTCCGCAAACCTATAAGCTACTTCCCGCTGATGGAGCATATGCTGTAAAGGTTTGGGTTGATTCACTTATGTATAATGGAATGCTTAACATTGGCTTTAAACCCACAGTAGATGGGAGCAACCGCACCATAGAAGTTCATCTATTTAATTTTGATGCAGATATCTATGGAAAGGAAATTGTCGTTGAATTTGTGCGAGCTTTACGAAAAGAAATGAAATTTGAGAGCATCGAAGAATTGAAAAATCAACTTCATAGAGATCGGGAAGCGGCAATGGATATTTTATCATGAGAGTTGGTTACTACACCATATTAACACTATTTGCTTTTGTATCCCTCCTGGGTTGCAAAAAGACAGAAGATCTAATTGACTTTACGGAAGAAGATGAGGTGCTGCTGGGTGAGAAGCTCTCTGAAATGATTTTGGAAGATGGGAGTTTTGGCGTGATTCCCTCAGAAGGAAATAGCATTGCCTATGGATATGTGAATTCTCGATTGAATGAGATCACCAACTCATCTGCCATTACTAAAAGCGAAGAATTCAATTGGACAATTACCCTTTTCGATGACGAAACCAGACAGGCATTTGCATTGCCGGGAGGGTATATTTATGTGAGCACAGGAATGATCTTTTATTTGGCAAATGAAGATCAGTTTTCTGGTCTGCTGGCCCACCTTGTGGCACATGTTGATCAATCACATATTACAGAGAGACTATTTTTTAAATATGGAGTAAATGGATTAAAGTCCATTGCCACAACTGGTGATGCAGAAAAGCTCAATCAGATTATTGCTGATTTAGATTTAAGAGGAACATATGTACAGCTTTCGCGAGCGAATGAATTAGCCGCTGATACCCTATCCATATCATTATTAGCAGGTTCCGATCAGGCATGTAACGCATGGGGTGTGTGTATGGATCGGATATTAAATGTTCAACCGGAGCTGATTTCCGTATTTATTGGCGCTCACAGGCTGGATACTACCAGATTGGAAACGATTGATGCATTTGCTGATGCATTAGGTTGTGATACGACAATAGATGATGAATCAGACAATCGTTTCATTTCTTTTAGAAATTCACTTCCGTAACTCGTTCCTTTTTGGAGTAGCAGTGCAGGATTACTCAGATTCACAAAAAAACGACTATTTAAATACCATTATTTCAAATGAGAAAATCAGAAATCAAGTTTGTAGTAGAGTTAGATAAGGAAAACATCCCCGAAAAAATCATGTGGGATGCAGATGAAAAAGATCAACCGGGTCCATCGGAGACCAAATCGATCAGCTTGTCTCTTTGGGATCATGAAAATAAGAATACCATGCGTATCGACCTCTGGTCTAAAGATATGCCCTTGGATGAAATGAAGCATTTCTACATTGATTGCTTAGGTGGTTTGGCACAAAGCGTTTTGAATGCCACCGGAGATGAATACATGAATCAGGAGATCTCTGCATTATGTGATAAGCTGGTGGAGCATGTAAAAAATGAAGGATAACTCAGCGTTGAGATTTCAATAGAAATTCCTTCTTTTCATGAAAAATCACTAATATTATGCATGCATAATATATTTCTATTGAAATATTTGCATGAGCCGCTTGTCAATTAGTGGATTTTAGCTGGTTAATTGTGGCCAAATTTAATTATTATTATTACCTAAAATTTTAAATCACAAAACATCAACCTTATGATTAGGAATTTGACAAAGATGATTTTTGGGTTGGTCTTGACCGTTTGTTCGGTTGCGGCTTATGCCCAGACCACCGTGAGTGGAACCATCGTAGACAGTGAGGGCGAACCACTAATTGGTGTTAACGTCCTTGTGCAAGGTACTGTACTAGGTACTATCACAGACATAGATGGTAAATTCACATTGACGGTTCAGTCACAGCCACCATTCAATCTGGTGGTTTCTTATGTTGGCTATGAAACTCAAAGAATTGAAGTTTCTGCCAGTACCACACAAATTGATGTACAACTAGAGGAATCAACACTTTTAGGACAAGAAGTGGTGGTTTCAGCATCCAGAGTGGAAGAAAGCTCGCTTAAATCACCTGTTAGTATTGAACGAATGGACATTCTTGATATACAGAGTGCGCCATCTCCGGATTTTTATTCGGGAATAAAAAACCTGAATGGGGTTGATTTCAGTACGCAGAGTTTGACCTTCAAGTCTGTAAATGCCCGTGGTTTTGGAGCTAATGGTAACACTCGATTTGTACAACTAATTGACGGAATTGACAACCAGGCGCCAGGGCTTAACTTCCCGGTAGGGAACGTAGTAGGGATTAGTGAGCTGGATCTAGAGAGTGTTGAATTGATACCTGGAGCTGCATCTGCTCTTTATGGACCAAATGCGATTCAGGGAATCTTACTGATGAACAGTAAGAGTCCATTTGATTATCAGGGACTTGATTTCTACTCAAAAGTTGGTGTAACTCACGTAGATGAAGAAGATCATGAAATGTCCCCTTATACGGATATTGGATTAAGATATGCTAAGGCAATCGACAACAAATGGGCATTTAAGATCAATGCTTCATGGTTGAGAGCACAGGATTTTATTGGTGTGGATTATAGAGATCAAAGCGGAGCGACAGTAGAAGGAAATTTAGCCAGCAACAGACAAAATAACAGAACATATGATGGAATCAATGTTTATGGTGACTTCCTGATCGATGTAGGTACTGTTGCTGATATAGCCATAGCTGGAGGAAATTCGGATGTTCAATCTATACGTAGTTTACTTCCTAACGGTGCTAATGGCGCGTTTTCACCAACAGGTTACAGAGAAGTTGATTACGTTGATAATACAACAGAAAGTCTGAAGTTAGGTGGAGCATTGCACTATCGATTGAGTGATAAAATCGAAGCTTTGGCTCAAGTAAACTGGGGGCAAGGTAGCTCAGTATATACTGCAAACGACCGATTCATTCTGGATAACTTCTCCATTTGGACTGGTAAGTTGGAACTAAGAGGTGATAATTTCTTTGTAAGAGGCTACACTACACAGGAAAATGCTGGTGACACCTATGCTGCAAATACGATTGCTTCCTTAATAAATCAACGAAGGTATTTACCAGTATATTTTGGTGCTTACACTGATTTCTTGACAGGGGGAAATACCACTGGTACAAATCCTGATGGCACACAGTACGATGCAAATAATTACACGGCATTGCATGCTGCCGCCAGAGCAGTGGCAGATGCCGCACAGCCAGGTGTAGATTCAGAAACCTTCCAATCCGATTTTAATGAATTCAGAGAGCTTTCTATCGCAGATGGAGGTGCAAAATTCCTTGATAAGTCAGCACTGTGGCACTATGAGGGTAGTTACAACTTCAAAAATGAAATTGATTTTGCTGATGTGGTAGTTGGAGCAAATTTCAGAACGTACGCATTAAACTCCGAAGGAACTTTATTCACCCTGGATGAAAATGGTGATGAGGTTTCTTTCAACGAATTTGGTGGATACCTTCAGGTTTCTAAAAATGTTATTGACAATGTGAAGCTTCAGGCTTCAGTTCGTTATGACAAGAATGAAAACTTTGATGGTCAGTTCTCTCCAAGAGTTTCGGGTGTTTGGGAATTCCTAGCGGATCAAAACCTTAGAGCTTCATTCCAGAGAGGGTTTAGAATCCCGACTACTCAGGATCAATACATTGATCTAGATGTAGTTACCAGAAGATTGATTGGTCGAAATGATATCTTAACTGAAAACTACAACATTGAAAGAAACACTGTTTACACTACTGAAAGTGTAATGGCTGCTCAGGCAAGTGGAGATGTAAATGATTTGGTTGTTGCTGCCGATGCATATAAACCATTTGAAACTGAGAAAGTAACAACATGGGAGGTGGGATACAAAGGCCTACTTATGGATGGTAGACTATTGATTGATGCATTTTACTACAACAGTACTTATCAGGATTTCGGAGCAGAGATTGACGTAACACAAGCTGTAGTGACAGGGGATATTCAGTCTGTTCCTAGTGGGTATGCAGTAGGCTCAGCAGGAGCTCGACACGATGACGCAGAATTACAAACTTTTGTAGATGGAGGAGGAACCGGAATTAGTCTTCAGCGATACGGATACGATACTAACATCGACGAGGATATTAATTCTTATGGTTTTGGCTTTGGTGCTGAATATACTTTCCTTGAGGGATTCAATTTTGGAGCAAATGCATCCTACAACAAACTTGAGGATTTGGATGATGTAACGGCAAGAACGTACAATGTTGCTTTCAACACACCCGAGTGGAGATACAATATCACATTTGGAAATAGAAAAGTGACAGAGCGAATTGGGTTTGGATTGACCTACAGATGGCAGGATGCTTTCCTATGGCAGTCAGCGATTGGTTCTAGTATCATCTCAGATTTTGCTACTTTGGATGCTCAGGTTACCTACCGACTTCCAAGTATAAATGGAAGACTAAAGATTGGTGGTTCAAACATTCTTAACGAACGTTATACCACTTCACATGGAAACCCTAGAATGGGAGCTCTATACTATGTGCAGTTGAATCTTGACAACATCCTAAGCAACTTTTAAAAAAGTATTAAAATGAAAAACTTATATAATAAAATACTTATTTCAACTTTTGCTATAGTCGCTTTGGCCTGTAGCAGTGAAGATGATTTGACCGAAGATTGGATAGAGGTTAATGAGGTGGAAGCTCCAGCTCCGGGTACTTCTGGAGACCTAGATCTTTCAAGTTATATTGCAATAGGTAACTCACTATCCGCTGGATTTGCAGATGGTGCACTGTACAATCAAGGTCAGGAAAATAGCTTCCCTAATTTACTAGCGGGTCAATTTGCTGTAGTCGGTGGAGCCAATTTCAATCAGCCAGATATCAACTCTGAAAATGGGTTTAATTCAACTTTTTCAGATATTGATAACGGCGTGATAGCCGGGAGGACTATACTGGATTTATCACTTCAAGCACCAGTACCGACAACAGGTGAATTGATTGGGTCTTATTCAGGTGATAAAACAACTCTAGGGAATTTTGGAGTACCAGGAATGAAGCTTGGTGATTTAGAAACTCCTGGATATGGATTCCCTGATGTCGGTAATCCTTATTTTACACGATTTGCTGCTGATCCTAATACTTCTAGTGTCTTGGGTGACGCGCTTGCTGTAGATCGAACTTTTTTCACATTATGGTTAGGAGCTAATGATTATCTAGGATACGCTCTGGCTGGTGGTCAGGGAGATGAGCCATTAACGGCATATTCATCTACAGATTTTGCAACAGACTTAGGTTCGGCATTAACTCAGTTGACAGCCAATGGCTCAGAAGGTGTTGTAATTGATTTACCACCTGTTGTAACCTTACCATTCTTTCAAGCTGTAACCTGGGATGCAATTGAGCTAGATGCAGCTACAGCAACTGAATTGAATGATGGTTTAGCAGCAGTCAACACTGCGTTACAAGGAACCTTAAGTGCCGGGTATGATGATAGTGAAGATATTGCTCGAAGATTAATATCATATTCAGAAGGGGATAACCCGATACTTGTCCATGATGAGGAACTCGTTGATTTGGAACCTTATTTTGATAATCTTGAGGCCGGAATGGCAATAACTGCACAAGAAAGAGCAGCTTTAGTTCCTTATGAGCAATCAAGGCCTCTTGTAGATGGTGAATTGGTTCTATTAAGTGCCGGCGCTATCTTAGGTACTGAGGCTGATGGAGATGATACTGAAGAAGATACACCTATTGGAGTAGTTATACCTCTTGGCTTTTCATTTACAGAAGCAGCCAATGGTGATCAATATTTTCTAAATAGTGAGGAACAAACGGCCATTGTTACAGCAAGAGCCACTTACAATGGAGCCATTTCAGCTACTGTAACAAGCTTGAATGATGCAGGGGCAGATATTGCTCTTGTTTCAGTTCAGCCACTATTTGTGGATATGCTTGGTCTTGATGCAGCAACGGCTACAGCGCTTGCTTTACCAACAGGTTCAGCCGACGGTGTTCAAGGAATTGAAGTTGATGGAGTTACCTTAACTCCGGATTTTGCACCGAATGGAGTATTTTCTACTGATGGTGTGCATCCAAATCCACGTGGACATGCCATTGTTGCCAATGAAATTATTGCCACGATGAATGCTCGTTGGAACGCAAGCATTCCGAGCATAAGCGTGTTGGAGAAGCTTGGTGTGACATTTCAGCAATAATCTTTGAGAAGATAAAATTTAAACCCCGCTTTTAGCGGGGTTTTTTATTTCATAGTATTTTTATCGTATGTCCCAGCCCAACTTTAAACACTTCCCACGTATTAGAAATCAATTATTTGAGATTGTTTTCGGTACTGAAACACGAGCAGGTAAGCTTTTTGATATAGTGCTCCTGTGGGCCATTGTACTCAGCGTAGTGAGCGTCATGCTCGAAAGCGTGAAGGAAATTCGAGAATCTTACGATACAGTATTTGTAGTTCTGGAGTGGTTTTTTACTGTGCTTTTCTCCGTAGAATACTTACTGCGTTTGTTTATCACTGCAAAACCCAAGAAGTATGCATTTAGCTTTTTTGGAATTGTTGACTTGCTAGCCACATTACCTACTTACATCACCTTATTTATGGCAGGTGGTAGTTACCTTGTTGTAATCAGGTCATTACGTCTGTTGCGTATTTTCAGAATTCTAAAACTGGGAAGGTATCTAAGGGAAGCATCTGTTTTGTCCAATGCCCTTGCTGCGAGTCGCTACAAGATTTTTGTTTTTCTGGGAGCAGTGTTCACATTGGCAATGATTATGGGCACACTGATGTATATGATTGAAGGGGGTGAAAGCGGATTCACAAGCATTCCAAGAAGTATTTATTGGGCCATTGTCACGATAACTACAGTTGGTTACGGAGATATTGCTCCTCAAACAATAACAGGACAAGCGTTCGCGTCCTTACTGATGCTAATGGGGTATGCCATTATAGCGGTACCTACAGGTATTGTAACAACTGAAATTGCTCAGGCTGAAAGAAATAAGAAAACGGAAGAATCAAATAAACGAACGTGCGCAGCTTGTGGAAAAAAAGGACACGATGAGGATGCGATCTTTTGTAAGAACTGTTCGGCTAAGCTTTAAGCAGAAGGTTTGTTTCTAAACGTACGAACCACCAACCATATAATTACGATAGAAAACACTATTATAAGCATCACATTAGACACGTCAGACACAGTCAATGAATCTGCCCATTCTCCAAAATTCGTCTCTTTTTCTTCCATTATCTTTTTTGGCATAAATATAGCATTGATATACTCAAACGACCGAATACTTTTTGTAACTTACGTATGAAAAATTGTATTAATCTATGAAACTACTTTTAATAGCTATACTATTTTCATTTGCTCAATCCTCGGTCACTATCGTTAAAAACAATGGTGACCAAATCGTTTTGAGTCGGGCTATGTTTTACCAAAAGCAAGATGCTGGAACAAAAGACATAATTAGCTATTCATATCGTGGGAAACCTGGGAGTATAAAAATTAACGAAATCAAACGCATAAGCTTCAAAGAGACAGTGAGAAAAAAGAAAGGAGTTCCTACTTATCGTGTCATATTGGTGAGAAGTAACAACACTAAACTGGAAGTGGAGATGGACATGGTAAAGGTGGAAGGAATGACTGCTGATGGAAAAAGTGAATCTTTGGGTCTTGGTTCAATAGATAAGATTTCGTTTTAATACCAAGAATGATCCGTACAATTTCGAAGAAATCTAGAATCTTTAACCTGACAGCCGTGTGAGTAGGGAGTTTCGCAGATTAAAGTCATGGAAATCTAGTTGATAGGTGTAAAAAGAGATAGAAAAAGAAGAGTCCCCAGACAATTTTGTCTGAGGACTCTCTTTTTTTAAGTGCACTCGGAAGGATTACTCATTCTCCAAACCATACGCTCGGCCCCTCGTGAACCCTATGGGTTTCGAGCCGAGGTTCTCATCCTTCCTGTATCGTTTATAGAAATAGTGACTTGACTAGTTGTAAATAAAAAAGCATCTATCAACTGATAGATGCTTAAATGTGCACTCGGAAGGATTCGAACCCTCAACCCCCAGAGCCGAAATCTGGTATTCTATCCAGTTGAACTACGAGTGCATAAAGCTTACTTGCTTTCAGGGTCGCAAATATAGAAGGAACCAATTAAATTTAATAAGTAAGTCAAAAGCTATTCGTGATTAAGAAGTACGAAGTGGTTGACTGGACTGAAGATCCCCAAGTCTCACTCGTTCCTCGTTCGCAAGGGGATAGGGCGGAGTTTATTTCACCTTCGTTCCGTATTCCCTTGGGAGACCGACGAAAGGAGGTCGAGTCATGGGAATCTCATTGGTGAGGTAATTGAGAGAGGATTGGCTGGATTAGAAACAAAAGCCCCCCTGACAAAGTCGTCAGGGGGGCTTTACATTTCAGCGGTGATTGTATTTTCAGGTTTTTAGTAGTCTATTTAACTCAGCATGACAAGCAAAACAATCACCGTAAGCACTGATAAAAAAAATCTAACGTAACTCATAATTGAATCTATTTTGTTGTCAACTATAAGTCCACATACATCTCAAGTACCCCCAAATGATTCTTTGAATTATACAATTCGATCGATGAACAAAGGAATAAGAATAAAAAAAGCCCTGATAGGATTCTATCAGGGCCACAAATACTTTGCGTAATTATTTTATGAAAGTACTTCTTTCACTTTATCAGCTGCATCTTTTAATACAATTGCTGAAGTCACTTTCAATCCTGAATCTTCAATGATTTTAGCTCCTTCTTCAGCATTGGTTCCCTGTAGTCTCACAATGATTGGTACCTTGATGTCTCCAATATTTTTGTATGCTTCTACTACACCATTTGCTACTCTGTCGCATCGAACAATCCCACCGAAAATGTTGATAAGGATTGCCTTCACATTCGGGTCTTTCAGAATGATTCTAAAACCAGCTTCTACGGTTTGTGCATTTGCTCCTCCGCCTACATCCAAGAAGTTGGCTGGCTCACCGCCTGATAGTTTGATGATGTCCATGGTAGCCATCGCAAGTCCGGCTCCATTCACCATACATCCTACGTTACCATCAAGCTTCACATAATTCAGACCTGATTTTCCAGCCTCAACCTCCAATGGATCTTCTTCAGTCAGGTCTCTTAGCTCTGCAATGTCCTTATGACGATACAATGCATTATCATCGATATTCACCTTAGCATCTACAGCAAGGATTTTATTGTCAGATGTTTTAAGTACCGGATTGATCTCAAATTGAGATGCATCTGTTCCTTCATATGCTTTGTAGAGCGCGAAGATGAACTTGACCATACCCTTGAACGCTTCACCTTCCAGACCCAGTGCAAAAGCCACTTTTCTGGCCTGAAATCCTTGTAGTCCAACGGCCGGATCAATCCACTCTTTTACTATTTTGTCGGGTGTTTCTTCAGCTACGGTTTCAATATCCATTCCTCCCTCCGTAGAGGCCATGATAACGTTTTTTCCGGTAGCTCTGTCCAAAAGGATGGACAGGTAATATTCTTTAGGATCTGACTCTCCGGGATAATATACATCCTGAGCGATCAACACCTTGTTTACTTTTTTCCCTTCAGCACCGGTTTGGTGTGTCACCAAGGTTCCTCCTAAGATATCCTTGGCTTTTGGTGCTACATCATCCAGGCTCTTTGCCAATACCACACCATTTGATCCAGTCTCGTTGACTTTTCCTTTTCCTCGTCCGCCGGCATGAATTTGGGCTTTGATCACATACCATTCGGTACCAGTTTCCCTGTTCAGTTCTTTTGCAGCTTCCACTGCTTTATCTGGTGTGTCAGCAACCACACCTTCCTGGATGGTTACGCCGTATGACTTTAAGATTTCTTTGGCTTGGTATTCGTGAATATTCATTTGCTCAATGTTTCTTAAATCAGCGGTTTGCTACAACTTCAAACTTATGCTTTTATAATTGCTCAGTTAGAGTTAAGCATCATGCTCATTCATGGGAACTAAATTTTCTGCGAAGCTAAATCATCACGAACGTATAACCAAGTTGAAATCATGCTGATAGCGGATTTCTGGATGATAAGCATATCTTTGCCGCCATGCTGAAAGCCGATAATATCCACAAATCATATAATGGATTGGATGTCCTTAAGGGAATCAATCTATCCATTGACAATGAAGAGGTGGTGAGCATTGTTGGAGCATCCGGGGCAGGAAAGAGCACGCTCCTGCATATACTTGGAACCCTTGACACACCGGATAAGGGCAATGTGAGTTTGAATGGGGTTGAAATCTCGTCCCTCTCTCAAAAAAAAATGTCCAAATTTCGAAATGAGGAAATCGGATTCATTTTTCAGTTTCATAACCTATTTCCTGAATTCACCGCGATAGAAAACATCTGTATCCCTGCCTACATCAAGGGAGACAGGCAAGCGGAAAAGCGGGCGGAAGAGCTCCTAAAAGTATTGAATATAATAGAGAGGAAGGACCACAAGCCCTCAGAACTATCCGGAGGTGAGCAACAGCGTGTCTCAGTAGCTCGAGCGCTTATTAACGACCCTTCCATTGTATTTGCTGATGAGCCTAGTGGAAACCTGGATTCTCAAAGTGCGGATGACTTGCACAAACTTTTTTTTGATCTGAGAAACAAAATGGGGCAAACTTTTGTCATAGTCACTCATAACATGGAGCTCGCTGGAATGGCAGATAGAAAGCTTGAAATTAAGGATGGAATTATAACTTCTTGATAAGTATTGAGTCAGGGAGTTAGATACATGCTTTTTGCATCATTCACTTTCACCATAATGAAAGTGTGTGTAAAGCTGGTGCCTCATATACCCGCCATCGAGATTATCCTGTTTCGGTCGGTTATTTCTTTGGCAATAAGCATTTTTTTTCTCAGTAAGCAACGTGTAAATATCTGGGGTAACAACAAGACTTACCTGATTGGCAGAGGGGTAGCGGGCGCCATTGCCCTGGTTATCTATTTCAGCTTACTTCAACAAATCCCACTGGCAACAGCCTCGACACTTCAATACCTGGCTCCCATTTTTACGGCTGTACTGGGAATCTTTATTGTTGGTGAAAAAGTAAGGAATATTCAATGGTTATTTTTTGCCTTGAGTTTTACTGGTATTTTGATTATTCAGGGGTTTGATCCCCGGATTTCGTTTGTCCACCTGGTTATGGGAATAAGTGCCTCATTATTCATGGGGCTAGCATATAATTTCATACGCAAGCTAAAAACCAGTGAACACCCATTGGTGATTATCTTCTATTTCCCATTAATCATGTTACCGATTTCAGCTGTCTGGTCTTCGTTTGTTTGGGTTCAGCCAATTGGCTATGATTGGTTGGTTTTGATACTGGTGGGTATCACTACCCAGATCGCTCAATTCCTGATGACGAAAGCATACCAGAAAGAAGAGTTAAACAAGGTATCCATCCTCACCTATATTGGAATCATTTACTCATTGGCATTCGGTTTCATCATTTTTGATGAGACTTACAATTTGGTCACTTACGGAGGAATGGCGTTGGTGCTTTCGGGTGTCATTTTGAATGTCGTATGGAAGAAAAAACATCCTTGATTTTAATTCTACCATCTGCTTAATTTGCAGCACCTTAAATTCAAAAGATAACATCATGGGAAGAGCGTTTGAATACCGAAGAGCAGCGAAAGAAAAGCGATGGGATAAGATGAGTAAAGTCTTCCCTAAGCTCGCAAAGGCAATTACTGTCGCCGTGAAAGAGGGGGGTGCTGATCCCGAAATGAACGCCAAGCTCCGAACGGCGATTCAAAATGCCAAGGCGGAGAACATGCCAAAGGATAACATTGAGAATGCAATCAAGCGCGCCTCCGGAAAAGATATAGATGAAATTCACGAGGTGACCTATGAAGGCAAGGGGCCACATGGAGTGCTGGTATTTGTAGAAGCGGCTACTGACAATACAACAAGGACGGTTGCGAATGTGAAGTCCTATTTCAATAAAGCGGGTGGAAGTTTTGTGCCCTCAGGATCCCTGGAGTTTATGTTTGATCGAAAGGCGGTATTTGAGTTTGAGAAAAAAGAAGGAATGGATCGTGAGGAGCTGGAGCTATCACTCATCGATGGAGGTTTGGAAGAACTGGAAGAGAATGAAGGTACTTTCTATGCCTACGCAGATTATACCCAGTTCGGAGAGATGAATAAGGTGTTGGAGGATCTTGAAATCGATGTGAAGAAAGCAACACTCAAGCGAATCTCAAATAATCCAGTGGAGTTCACTGAGGAACAATTGGATGAAATCGAGAAGATGCTTGACAAAATTGAAGATGACGATGATGTGCAGGCAGTGTACACGAATATTGCATAGGCCAGAGTTAAAGAAGAAATAAAAAGGGACTCGATTAGAGTCCCTTTTTTAATTTTTGATATTTAGCACGTTAGCCAGCAAGCTTAGCAATAAGATCTGCAGCTCTGCTTGAGTATCCAGCCTCATTATCATACCATCCTACCACTTTCACCAGGTTGCCCTGGCAAGATGTAAGCTTTGCATCGAAGATATTTGAGTGCGGATTCCCCACGATATCAATGGATACGATTGGATCTTCTGTGTACTCCAGAATGCCTTTCATTGGACCTTCAGCAGCGGCTTTCATAGCTGCATTCACTTCCTCAGCAGTTACATCTTTGCTTACGGTACATGTTAAGTCTGTCAATGATCCGGTAGGAGTAGGGACTCGCATAGCGATACCGTCCAGTTTGCCATTTAAATGTGGGAGTACTAACCCTACTGCCTTAGCTGCACCAGTTGATGTTGGGATGATTGAAACAGCAGCCGCTCTAGCTCTTCTCAAGTCTTTATGAGGGGCATCCTGGATTCGTTGGTCAGCAGTGTAGGCGTGTACAGTAGTGATGTATCCTTTTTCTAGTCCAAATGCATCATCAAGCACTTTGGCCATCGGCGCAAGGCAATTGGTGGTACATGAAGCATTTGAAAGAATCGTTTCATCACCAGTTAAGATGTCATCGTTTACGCCAAGTACTACTGTTGGGATATCTCCTTTGGCAGGCGCAGAAATAACGACTTTTTTTGCACCGGCTTTCAAGTGCTTACCAGCACCTGCTTCATCAACGAAAATTCCGGTTGACTCAAGAACGATTTCAACTCCTAAGTCACTCCATGGTAGGCGTTCAGGATCCCTTTCAGCGTATACGGGAATTGCTTTCCCATTTACGATGATATTATTATCATCGGCTTCCACTGTTCCTGGAAATCTTCCGTGGTTTGAATCGTATTTTAAAAGGTGAGCCAAAGTGTGCGTATCAGTAAGGTCATTGATCGCCACTACATCTACATTGTTTTTTTCAAGGAGCGCTCGAAAGCTTAGTCTTCCAATCCGTCCAAATCCGTTAATACCAATTTTCGTCGACATGTGATCTTGCTTTGATTTTTGAAGGTGCAAAAGTAGTTCTACTTTTTGAGGTAATCAATTTTAATCATCATGCCCTTTTAGGTATCAAAAGAAACCTTTTATATGAAATTCTTTTCATGCTGTACTTTCAATGATTATCATGCGTTTGAATAAAAACCTTTTAACTGTAGAAATGAAAAATTTTAAGAACCTATCTATCATGTTCATTGCCATGATAGTGTTCATGTCATCATGTACATCACTCAGCGATGGAGGGGGTAGCGATGAGCTATCTCTGGATTACGAAAAGTTTACACTGGATAACGGGCTGGATGTAGTGCTTCATCAGGATGATTCAGATCCTATTGTAGCTGTATCTATTCTGGTTCACGTGGGGTCAAATAGAGAAAAGCCCGGCCGAACCGGTTTTGCACACTTCTTTGAGCATATGCTATTCCAGCGATCTGAAAATGTGCCTGAAGGTGGATTCTTTAAGAATATTAATGAATGGGGTGGAACATTTAATGGCGGTACGTGGACTGATGGAACCATTTATTATGAGGTGGTACCTAAAGATGCTCTCGAAAAAGTATTGTGGATGGAGTCTGATCGAATGGGCTTCTTCATCAACGCGGTTTCCTTGGCGAGTCTTGAAGGTGAAAAACCAGTAGTGCAAAATGAAAAACGTCAACGTGTAGACAACCAGCCTTATGGACACACGCAAAGTGTAATCCTAAAAGCCCTTTATCCAGAAGGGCATCCATATAATTGGACTGTCATTGGAGAACTAGAGGATCTTCAGAATGCCACGCTGGATGACGTAAAAGAGTTTTATGAGCAGTGGTATGGACCAAACAATGCTACCTTGGTAATCGCAGGCGACATTGATAAAGAGGAGATAAAGCAATTGGTGAGTAAGTACTTCGGCGAAATACCATCCCGAGGAATAGATACACCAATGGATCCTCAGCCAGTAACACTGGATGAAACCAAAACCTTCTATTACGAAGATAACTTTGCTCAACTCCCTGAGATAAGGATGACTTATCCTACGGTAGAGCAGTTCCACCCGGATCAATGGGCATTGGACGTTCTTGGACAAATACTTGATGATGGAAAACGTGCTCCTCTATATAAGACGATTGTAGAAGAGGCAAAAGTTGCCCCGGATGTTTCCACGTACAATAGCTCAAACGAGTTGGCGGGCACATTCACCATCCGTGTAAGAGCCAATGCAGGTACTGATTTAGATACTGTTCGCTCAGTGATCAATCAGACATTAGCCGATTTTGATAAGGAAGGTTTTGACATAAAGGATCTTGAAAGGATCAAGGCAGGTCTGGAAACGGATTTTTACAATGGTATTAGCAGTGTGTTGGGAAAGGCATTCCAACTAGCTAGCTATAATGAGTATGCAAGTGATCCGGGATTTATTGAAAAGGATATTGCAAACATTAAGGCAGTTACACAGGAAGATGTGATGCGAGTGTTTAGAAAATATATTTTAAACAAGGATCATATTGTGACGAATTTTGTACCTAAAGGATCCGCTGACTTAGCAATGGAGGGAGCTGCCATGGCTGATATTAAAGAAGAAGGGATCAATGAGTTTGGTCAGAGCGAAGTAATAGAAGAGGAGGGCGATTTTACCATTGTTAAAACAGAATCTTCTTTTGACCGCTCAGTAGAACCAGAGTTTGGAGAAGCACCACTTGTTACTCCTCCTGCAATCTGGACCTCTCAAACAGAAAACGGCATTGATGTTTATGGTGTAGAAGCCAATGAGCTTCCACTGGTGAATTTCTCCATGAGAATCATGGGAGGTCATTATCTGGATGATATGGATAAAATAGGTGTTGCAAACCTCATGACTGATATCATGATGGAGGGCACTGCCAATAAAACTCCGGAAGAATTGGAGGATGCGATCGGTCAACTAGGGGCAAACCTGAACATGTTCACTGCTGATGAATACATACAGGTTTCTGGTAATTGCCTATCCAGAAATTTTGAGGCTACCATGGAGTTGGTTCAGGAAATATTGTTGGAACCACGTTGGGATGAGAAAGAGTTTGACCGAATCATTAATCAGACCCTTCAGTCAATCAAGCAGCGAGAGACTAATCCAAATGCAATCGCAACGGTAGTGACTGATAAGAAGCTATATGGCGAAGAACATATTCTGGGACATCCATCGATTGGATATGAGGATCATGTTAAGAATATCACCATTGATGATTTGAAGGCGTTTTACAACAATAATTTTGCACCGAATGTGACCAATTATCATGTAGCTGGGAACGTCACACAAGCCCGAGCGATTGACGCACTGGGTAGGTTGAAAACTGAGTGGGAGCAAAAAGAGGTGAGTATGCCAAATTATGTTGTGTCATCTGTACCTTCTGAACCTCAGGTGTATTTTGTGGATGTACCAAACGCTAAGCAGTCTGTAATAAGAATCGCCCGATTGACCGTACCTTCTGATGATCCGGCGTATAATGAAATCATGGTGGCTAATGATCGTCTGGGAGACGGATCGTCAGGTCGATTGTTTCAGATTCTACGAGAAGAAAAGCAATTTACTTATGGAGCATACTCGTTCCCAGGTAGAAATGTCATGGCTCCAGGAACCTTCACAGCTTTTTCCAGTGTGAAATCCTCTACAACAAAGGATGCATTGGACACTTTTAAGGAGGTGATTGGAACATATGCTGAAACCTACACAGAAGAGGATTTGACAAAGACAAAAACTTCTATGATAAAGGAGAATGCAAGGAACTTTGAGACATTATATAATCTTTTAGGTATTCTTCATAATATCAGTACATATGGACTTCCGCAGGATTACATTGATCAGGAACAGCAGACGGTTACCAGTGCGACTATTGAAAGCGTTCAGACCACTGCAAATGAGTACTTTGATTTGAGCAACTACATCTTCGTAATAGTTGGGGATAAGGCGACTCAGTATGATCAGTTAAGAGTAGACGGTCCAGGCGATCCGGTATTAGTTGATAAATATGGAAATGAAGTGGGGGTGATGTAATCATTCTTTTCAATAAATAATATTAAAACCCGTTTGGCGAAAGCTGAACGGGTTTTCTTTGTTGTCGAACTTTACATAAACATGTTTGAAAATTTAAACTTCCATATTTCCCTTGAGGAGGATCGTTTTGATGAATGGCTGACAAAGGGAAGAGAGAGTAAGATTAGGTACGATTACCTGGTTGTTCTTTGGGATGAGATGGAGAAAGACTACCGCCCGGTTTACTTGTCTGACAGGTCTGATCTGGAAAAATACCAGGATGATCGAAGCAACATAAGTGATGTTTTTGTTGCTGCTTATGACCTGTATACTGAGTCTAAGATTTTATAAGTATTTTTTGGTTATGAGCTTTTCACTTCCGTTTATTCATACAAAAAGAGCGACCCCAAGGGATCGCTAACTTGAGGCGCTGAGCGCCTGCCTGCCGCAGGCAGGGATTGCTCATACGCACGTGCATGCGCTAAATCCCTCGCGAATGCTTCGCATTTATCTCATACGCTTATCCATGCGCACAACCCTTCCTGAATGCTTCGTATTTATCTCATACGCTTATCCATGCGCACAAACCTTCGTGAATGCTTCGCATTTCGAACCGAACGGTTCTCATCCGCTATATAGAAACAAAAAAAGCGACCCCAAGGGATCGCTTACTTGAGGCGCTGAGCGGATTATTCATACGCATAAGTCATGCGCACCCCCCTTCATGGACCTTCGGTCTCGAACCTACGGTTCTCATCCGCAATTTATTTTAAACAAAAAACGACCCGAAGGTCGTTTTATAAAGAGGCGCTGAGCGGATTATTCATACGCATAAGTCATGCGCACCCCCCTTCATGGACCTTCGGTCTCGAACCTACGGTTCTCATCCGCAATTTATTTTAAACAAAAAACGACCCGAAGGTCGTTTTATAAAGAGGCGCTGAGCGGATTCGAACCGCTGTAAAAGGTTTTGCAGACCTCTGCCTAGCCACTCGGCCACAGCGCCTTAAAATATGATTGCAAAAGTAGGAAAAAACGAGTCACCAACCAGTGGTCGATGACTCGTATAATGAATTACTTATCTTCTTTTTCTTCTTCCTCTTTCTTGGTCTTGGCCTTTGTTGCTTTTTTAGGAGCAGCCTTACCTGCGTCTTCCATTTTGTCTTTCAATGCTGATAGTGCATCAAGGTCACCCAGGGTAGACTTCTCAACTTCTTTGTTGATCTTGTCAAGGGTGTTTCCTTTCTTGCCGCCAGACTTCTTCGCAGAAGCTGCTTTCGGCTGCTCAGCATCTTTATTCCAAATAGAAGTGTGAGAAAGAACAATTCGCTTGTCATCTTTAGAGAAATCAAGCACTTTGAATTCTAAAGTTTCACCTTCAGCTGCGTTAGTGCCATCCTCTTTCTTAAGGTTTTTAGGTAATACCTGACCCTCAAGTCCGTAAGGAAGCTCTACTGTCGCGTTTTTATCTCCAACACTAGTAATTGTACATTTGTGAGTAGATCCTTTTGTAAACACAGTTTCAAAAGTATCCCATGGATTCTCTTCCAGATGCTTGTGGCTAAGTGCCAGCCTTCTGTTCTCCACATCGAGCTCCATTACTTTCACCTCCAGCTCATCACCAACTTTCACAAACTCAGATGGGTGTTTGATCTTCTTCGTCCATGAAAGGTCAGAAACGTGCACGAGACCATCGATACCTTCTTCAAGTTCAATGAACAAACCAAAGTTTGTCAGATTTCGAACGGTTCCTTTGTGCTCAGTTCCGATTGCGTACTTAGTAAGTACATCTTGTTTTGTCCATGGATCTTCAGTAAGCTGCTTGATGCCGCAAGACATCTTACGCTCTTCTCTGTCAATGGTAAGAACAACAGCTTCTATTTCATCACCAACGTTCAAGAAATCAGATGGATTTCTCAGGTGCTGAGACCATGACATTTCAGAAACGTGGATCAATCCTTCCACTCCAGGGATGATTTCAAGGAATGCACCATAATCAGCCACATTCACAATCTTTCCTTTCACCTTAGATCCAACATCGATATCCTTATCAAGTGAATCCCATGGGTGATCTGTAAGCTGCTTCATACCTAGCGAGATTCGCTGCTTGTTGTCGTCGAAATCCAACACTACAACATTCACTTTTTCGTCTAGTGAAAGCACTTCTTCCGGGTGATTGATTCGTCCCCAGCTGATATCTGTAATGTGAAGGAGTCCGTCTACACCACCTAGATCGATGAATACCCCGAAGTTGGTCATGTTTTTAATTACACCTTCCAGTACCTGACCTTTCTCAAGGTTGTTCAGGATCTCAGCTTTTTGCTCTTCAAGATCCTTCTCGATCAGTACTTTGTGTGAAACTACTACGTTATCGTTGGTGTAGTTGATTTTCACAACCTTCACCTCCATAGACTTACCTACGAATACGTCAAAGTCTCTGATAGGCTTCACATCAATTTGCGATCCAGGAAGGAAAGCCTCAACGCCATAAACGTCTACGATCAATCCACCTTTGGTTCTTCGCTTTACAAAACCTTCGATTACAGAATCATTGTCAAGTGCACTCTGAATAGATTCCCATGCCTTAACAATTTTTGCTTTTCTTCTTGAAAGAACAAGTTGGCCATTGGCGTTTTCCTGCTCTTCAATATATACCTGTACTTCATCACCAGCTTTCAAGTCTGACATGTCCCTGAATTCTGAAAGAGACACAAGTCCATCAGATTTAAAGCCGATGTTAACAATTACTTCTCTATCAGTAATACCTACCACAGTACCAGTGATAAGCTCTTTTTCAGTGATTTCAGTCAGGGTGTCTTCATAAAGCTTTTCCATCGCTTTACGATCCTCTTCAGAATACTCATCCTCAAAGCCACCATCAGAATCGAAATCGAAATCATCGTCTTGTGGTTCGATTTCAGGAACTTCTTTCTTTGGTGCTTTTTTTGCTTTAGGCTCTTCTTTTTTCTCCTCTTCTTTCTTCTCCGCCTTAGGTTCAGCTTTGGCTGCTTTTTCTTCTTTCACCTCTTTCTTCTCTGCTTTTTTAGTTTCAGCTTTCGCTTCTTCTTTTTTCTCAGCCTTTGCTTTGGTTTCTTTCTTAGCAGTTGGTTTGGAAGCTTTCTTTTCTTCTTTCACTTCCTCTTTTTTGTCCTCTGCTTTTTTAGTTGCTGCCTTTTTTGTCGTGGTTTTTTTAGCAGCAGTTGCTTTTGCTTTGGTTTCTTTCTCCTCCGCTTTAGCAGTTTCTTCTTTTTTTGCCATAATAAAAAATGACTCCCGTTAGGTACACTGTGTCAGTTGGAGTCAGCACTGATCAGCATTTTCATTTAACATTCTCTGACGATTCTCGCCCAGAGCCATTCCATTTTGGAACGGAGCGCAAATTTAGGGAATTTGATTTATAAAACCATTCATAGGGTTAACTTTAAGCGTAATTCTAAATCACATCTTTTTATGAAATACATTAAAATACTTCTTCTCTCATTGATCGCTCTTTCATGTCAAAAGCCAGAGCCAGAATTAGCTGCAGATACCATCATCTTCAATGGTTCGATTTATACCATGGACGATGGGAACCCTATCGTAGAAGCTGTGGCAGTTAAAGCAGATACATTTTTGTATGTGGGGTCAAAGGAAGGTTCAGATGCATTTCTTGGGAAGGAAACGAAGGTAATTGATCTCAATGGACAAACGATGGTTCCGGGATTGACCGAAGGACATGCGCATATCATGGGAGTGGGGTATAACCTTTTGAATGTGGATCTTCGTGAAGCAAAGAGCTATACAGAGGTAGTAGATATGGTAGCAGAAAGGGCTGCTAACTCCCCTGAAGGTACATGGATTACTGGAAGAGGGTGGCATCAGGACAAATGGACTGAGAAACCTGAGATGACCAACGGATTTCCGACACATGATCTATTGAGTGAGGCTGTTCCTAACCATCCTGTATATCTAAAGCATGCGAGTGGTCATGCGGCATTAGCAAACGCAAAAGCCATGGAGGTTGCCGGAATCAATGGTGAGACTCCTCAGCCTGAAGGTGGGGAAATATTCTTGAGTGTGAGCGGCGAACCTACGGGTATCTTTAATGAAACGGCTCAAAGACTAATTAGTAATGAAATTCCCAGTGCTACGAAAGAAAGCGATGAACAGGCGTTAAAATTGGCCCTGGAGCAATGTTTTAAATATGGCATTACGGGATTCCATCAAGCTGGCTCGGGCCCTGAACATATCAATCTTTATAAAGAGTTTGCTGAAAGAGGAGATTTGAAACTGAGACTCTATGTAATGTTGAATGGTAGAGATCAGGAACTACTGGACGAATATTTTAAGAATGGAATTGAAGAAGATCTTTATAACAATCAATTGACAGTGAGATCAGTTAAACTCTATGCTGATGGAGCTTTAGGCTCAAGAGGGGCTTGGTTACTGGAAGAATACACCGATGCTCCAGGCGTTCATGGACATAATGTTATGCCAATGGATGATATCGAAGAAGTCACTAAACGTTCGTACAAGGCAGGATTTCAGGTATGTGTTCATGCAATTGGGGATCGTGCGAATAGGGAGGTTTTAGATATCTATGAGAGAACCTTTAAGCTTTACCCTGAAAGTGCTCCAAAAGAGCCAAGATTCAGAATAGAGCATGCACAGCACTTTCATCCAGACGATATCCCACGGTTTGCAGATATGGGTGTTATTCCTTCCATGCAGGCCATTCATATGGCATCAGATAGGCCCTGGGCCATTGACCGTTTGGGCCAGCAGCGAATCGAATGGGGAGCTTACATGTGGCAAACACTCTTGCAATCTGGAGCTAGGATCGTTAATGGAACAGACGCTCCGGTAGAGCCAATCACGCCTTTAGCTAGTTTTTATGCCTCTGTAAGTAGACGAACATTGGAAGGTAGTCCTGATGGTGGCTATGAGCCTTCAGAAAAAATGACCAGAGAGCAGGCACTTCGCTCGTACACGTTGGATGCTGCCTATGCTGCCTTCCGAGAAGACAGAAAAGGAAGTATCGAAGTAGGAAAGTGGGCAGATTTGACTGTTTTGGATAAAGATATTATGACGATCACTGAAGATGATATTTTGAATACCAACGTCACTATGACAATGATTGGTGGAGAGGTGGTCTATCAGAATTAAGCTATAAGTACACCATTTGTCAACCTGGTTTCACAAACCTACTCTACACACAAGCGTAATACTGCTCTGATGATATTGAGTAGATATGCAAAATGATTTTATGATAGCGTGTGGAGATGGGAAGCTCATTGCAGCCACACATTTTGGAAGAGAAGGAAAGCCAGCGGTAATCATATCAGCTGCTACCGGGGCTCAAAGGTCTTATTACGGAAGATTTGCTCAGTCGTTGGTAGAGCAAGGTTTCCAGGTGGTCACTTTTGACTATCGGGGGATTGGAGATTCAACCATAAAGATGAATGATCCTGCTGCATCTATGACAAATTGGGGAGAGCAGGATTTAACCGCTGTGATTGACTGGGTGGCAAAAAATGGAAACAATCCACAAATCTTCTTGGTGGGGCATAGTGTTGGGGGACAAATATTCCCTCTCGCCAAAAATAAGTCATTGGTGAATGCCGCTTATTTTATTGCCAGTCAAACTGCATCCAGATACTACTGGACAGGTCCACAAAAACTAAGTGTGTTGCTACTATGGAATTTGATTTTGCCAACCACAACCACATTGACAGGTAAATTACCAAATTGGGCTTATGGAGGTAAATATGATTTACCAAAAGGAGTGGCAACAGAATGGGCAACCTGGGGCAGACACAAGAATGGAGTTTTGCAAGATGACACTAATAGGCTCAAGGCATTTAAAGAAGTAAATATTCCCTTGCGTTTTATAAGCATTTCTGACGATAAGCTACTGGCTCCAAAGTATGCAGTAGAACAGCTTTATCATCAATATGGAAGTTTGAATAAGGAACATCATCACTGGTATCCATCTGATTTTGGAAAACGAAAGATTGGTCACTTTGGATTTTTCAGAAATGAGAATTCTGAAATGTGGGATGATGTACACCTTTGGTTGAAAAGATATGTTTAAAACTTGCTGATAGATTACTTTCGTGTGAAATTGATCGCACTTTGATAGTACAACAAAACGTATCGCTGAAACCTTACAATACCTTCGGCCTGAATGAAAATGCAGGTTTTCTAGCCATTATTGATTCTATCGACGACCTGGACGAGATTTATCAGACAGGACGATTTCGATCCCAGAAAAAGATGATTCTTGGAGGAGGATCAAACGTTCTGTTTACCCGTGGGTTCACGGGGGTTGTTGCCAAGAATGAAATTCGTGGCATTCAGATTCAAAATGAAACTGAAGAGGACGTACTTGTTTCAGTTGGTGCCGGTGAAAACTGGCACCAGTTTGTATTATGGTGTGTTGAGCGGGGCTTTGGGGGTGTTGAAAACCTCTCATTGATCCCAGGAACTGTGGGCGCTGCACCTATGCAAAATATAGGTGCATATGGAGTGGAGTTAAAGGAGGTATTTCATTCTTTGGAGGCCTATGAAATAAAAAGCGGTAAGACCATTCCTTTTTACAAGGAAGACTGCAAGTTCGATTATCGGTACTCTGCTTTCAAAGGCGAACTCAAAGATGAATTTGTGATTACGAAAGTATTTTTCAAGCTAACTAAGAAACCTCACTTTAATATATCCTATGGTGCCATCAAAGACACACTGGAAGAGATGGGTGTAGGAGAGTTGACACTAAAGAATGTCAGCCAGGCAGTTATTAACATTCGTCAGTCTAAGCTTCCTGATCCAGTGGAAATTGGGAATGCGGGTAGCTTTTTCAAAAATCCCATCATTGAAAAACTTCACTATGAGGCATTGGAAGCTGAATTTCCCGATATCAAGTCCTATCCACTTGATGATGATCATATTAAGGTACCGGCAGGATGGCTGATAGAAAAGGCCGGATGGAAGGGATACAAAGATGGAGAGATAGGAGTCCATGATAGACAGGCACTCGTTTTGGTTAATTTTGGTCAGGGCAGGGGCAAAGACCTTTTCAAACTTTCCCAACACATCCAAAAATCTATTCAACAGAAATTTGGAATAGAGCTGGAGCGGGAAGTGAATGTGGTTTAATCACTGAGATTGAAACGTATCAAAGTCTTCCTTACTGAGAATCATTGGTGTGATCGGGATACCGTAAAACTCCGTAGTGAGTCCAGTAATTTTTGCTCCCAGTGACAGTAATAGCTTCACGGTAACGTCTCTTGCATCAATGATTATTTCTCGAATATCCATTTGGAATAGATCACTAAAGGATTGAACTGCAAGCTTCTTTCCAAGACCATTTCCTCTTTGATGGACGCTCACAGCCAAACGGCCCCAGTGCCATTCCTTTCTATCCTTCCAGGCAGCAACGGTTCCAACTATGTTTCCATCGGCTTGAATACACCACCAGAATTGCGTTTCGAATTTTAAAGGGATTAGTTCTTTAGGTATCTGCTGTTCATGTGTAAAGACCGTCTCTAAGAATGCATAAGCATCAGGAAGTGACGATTCTTCAAGTCTGTGTACTTCCAAACATTTCATGATCACAGTTTTTAATTATGATAGCAAATAAACAAGGACACAAGACACAAAATAAGTTATTACTTTAGAAGAATGACCTACCAGCCCTTGTTTATTCTCGCTGTTCTTTTCATGTTGGTTTTTGTTAGTGAATGGCTCTGCAAACACACGTTTTTAAAGCACATAAGCAGCTCACTACTTGTGATAATACTAGGAGCTATTGTCGCAAACCTTGAGCTAATTCCTTCGGCCTCTGATTCCAGTCCCATTTATGAAGGCATTTTTAAATATGTAGCTCCTGCAAGTATTTTCTTTCTGCTGCTGGGAGTGAATTTAAAAGAACTAAGGAAAGCCGGGATTCCAATGCTTGTTGCCTTTGTGCTTGGTAGTGTTGGCACCATGATAGGCGTCATTGTTGCACTAAATATGATCGATTACGAAATGATTTTTGGCGCAAATTCTGCTGCTATTGCTGGTATGATGACGGGTACTTACACAGGCGGAAGTGCCAATTTCAATGCAGTAGCCCTGCATTATGAGGTGTTTAGGGAGGGGGCTGTCTACACTGGTGTAGTTGTGGCTGATAATATCGTGACTGCTATTTGGATGGTCATCACTCTAACCATACCGATCGTTATGCAAAAAGTCAGACCACACACAAGTATTTTAAGTGATGATAATCACGATAGTGAATTAGAACGAGAGACGGAATCCGTCGGTCCCATGAGCCTGGCAATCATTTTATTCATAGGGACAGGAGTGTTGTTTCTTTCTAATTTTCTCTCCGATTGGCTGAGCGGTTCAGGGGTAAATATTCCCTCAATTTTGATTTTAACTACTATCGCTCTTGTATTAGCACAATTCAAAATCATTCAGGCCATACCTGGAGCAAAGCTGCTGGGGATGTTTGCCATCTATCTTTTTCTGGCTGTTGTAGGTGCTTTTTGTGAGATCGGTGCGCTTATTGAAGTCGGGTCAAATGCGTTAGATATATTCCTCTTCACTACAATAATCGTTTTAATTCACGGTCTCTTTCTTCTTCTGTGCGGAACTCTTCTAAAGTCTGACTGGTCAATAATTGCAATAGCATCTCAAGCTAATATTGGAGGCCCTAGCACTGCATTGGCTCTAGCCAAAAGTGTAAAACGAAATGACCTGATTCTTCCAGCTATTCTTGCTGGTTCTTTGGGAGCGGGACTTGGGACTTATTTAGGATTCCTGGTTGCAGGATTGTTGGGTGCATGATAACTCACCCGTTTGATCAATCCTCTGATTGATGTTTGGCTACTTCTTCATCAGACAGCCTCATAAACCTTGCTGCATTACTGTAAAAAATTTTTTCCTTGTCTTCCGAAGAAAGAAAATCGTAACCGTTCAAGGTGTTGATGCTTTTTTCGATTGCATGGGGCCATACCATCTGGTCAGAACCGAACATGATTTGATCTATTAATCCATACTGTTTAGCTTTTTTCAAAAAGCGTTCTGCATAATCCATTGGCATCACATCCACCCACAAAAGAACACCTAGGTCTGCATAGAGCTTTGGGTACATGGCCATCAAGCGCAGAGCATTTTCGTAGAACACTTCACCGGCATGCATCATATATATCCTTAGTTTAGGGTATTTTACGATTACATCTTCAATCTCCAACGGATCTCCCAGTTTCAATCTGAAATGAGGACAGCACCTAAAGGTGGTTTCTTGTGGACCTCCACCAGTGTGAACAGCCACAGGTATGTCGTATCGTTCACAGATATTCAGGTAAGGTTCGAAAGCTGGATCTGAAAGCGTATAACCTCCATAGATGGCACCTATTTCACCAAACACCTTCATCTTTCCCGAGATAATCAGCTCTTTGAAAGCTGTAGTATCAGTCGGGGGTTGTTCAGTCATGTATCCCGGTATAAATACATTGTTTTCATCCAGGTCCATCAAGCCCGCTGCAGGGCTGACCATTGCTTTTACGATATTGTGTTTAGCAATATACCTCATCACTTCAGCTCTGAAATCTGAAACGTTTATTGGAGGCATGGTACCATCTTTAGCTGGAACTGCATAGTGATTTTCTTGGGTGTAGTCATGCAAATGCATGTCAATAATGGGACCTGTGTATGACTGAGCAAGCGCCATCAGAGAGAATGCAAAGAGAAAGCTGGTTGAAATAGATCTTTTAGGTTGAATCATTAAACTAAAAATTAACTATTCGAAAGTAATGGGTGCCTCAGAACGAAAATTGTAAAAATCGGAACTCTTTCCATGAGTACGGCAATATTCTCCCGGAGATATACCGGCAATACTTTTAAAGTCTTTGATGAAATGAGCCTGATCGTAGAAGCCGTTTAGAAGGGCAACTTCCGTGAATGATTGATTGGATTTTAAGGACAACTGTTGAGCTGTCTTATTGAAGCGAATGATTTTTTGATAGTAACCAGGCGAAAGTCCAATCTGATTGGTAAACAATTTTCGCAATCCTCGGGCAGATAGGCATGCTTCATCACTCAATTCATCCATCGTTAGTCGATTCGATGTGTGGATCATAGAGATTAAATGACTTAAACGAGTATCGAAGCAAATGTTCTGCACCTGTCGCTCCATGTAATTCTCCAGTATTTCAAATAGCTGCCGAACTTCATTAGCACAGAGAAGCTCGTCTCTTAAGCGTTCACAATCACTCTGAGGAAATAACATTTCCATACTATTGTTAGCATTGAGCAGCTGATGCATTGGAATACGTTTAAATGCATATAACCCGTAAGGCTTAAATTGTACGGTTACCAAGCGAAGGTTATGAGTACATTTCATACTCACCGTGGTGGTGCATGCGGTAGAAACACCGGTCTCCCTTTTAGTATCCTTAAACTCAATGTGATCAGAAAGACAAATAGCAATATTGGTGGTGACATTTGGGAACAAAGACAACCAATCTTCACATGGGTCAGTTGGTTGTTGCTCTGCATAACTCATAAAGTTTATGACTTGCTGAAGACGTTTACTTTTAGGTATGTAGAGGTCTTGAATCATTCGTGATGCACTTAGCAAGTGGCTATAGTTAAAGATAGTAGATTTTTAATCTTCCAAGGGATAACCTGTTTTAATTGAGACCCATACAAAAGTTCAGGCTTAGATTTCAAGGTGCTTCAGTCTAAAAATTCTCCTCACTTTCAACTACTTTTGCGCTGAAATTTTTAATCCCAACAATAAAAGAAATAGATCATGAAGGTAACTGTAGTAGGCGCTGGAGCCGTTGGCGCAAGTTGCGCAGAATACATCGCAATCAAAGATTTTGCATCGGAAGTTGTACTTATCGACATCAAAGAAGGATTTGCTGAAGGTAAAGCAATGGACCTAATGCAGACTGCATCTTTAAACAGCTTTGATACCAAGATTACTGGTACGACAAACGATTACTCCAAGACTGCCGGAAGCGATGTTGCAGTTATTACTTCTGGTATACCTCGAAAGCCTGGAATGACGCGTGAAGAACTGATTTCTACGAACGCAGGTATTGTGAAGTCAGTGGCAGAGAACCTAATCAAGCACTCTCCGGAAGTAATCATCATCGTGGTTTCTAACCCGATGGATACGATGACCTATCTGGCTCATAAAGCGTTGGGGCTACCAAAACACCGTATCATTGGAATGGGTGGAGCACTAGATTCCGCAAGGTTTAAATACCGATTGTCTGAAGCGTTGGATTGCCCGGCTTCTGATGTGGATGGAATGGTGATCGGTGGTCACAGTGATACAGGCATGATTCCTCTCACAAGACTGGCGACAAGAAACAGTGTGCCTGTTTCCAAATTTTTGAGCGAGGATAAACTAAACTATGTTTTGGAAGAAACGAAGGTAGGTGGTGCAACGCTCACCAAATTGTTGGGTACTTCTGCATGGTACGCTCCTGGCGCAGCAGTATCTGCGATGGTACAGGCTATTGCATGTGATACCAGGAAAATGTTTCCATGCTCTTGCATGCTGGATGGTGAGTACGGTCTCAATGATATTTCAATTGGAGTGCCAGCAATCATCGGAAGAAATGGCGTGGAGCAAATTGTAGAAATCGAGCTGGATGATACTGAGAAAGCTAAACTGGAAGAAAGTGCTGCTGCAGTAAGTAAAACAAACAGTGTGCTTTCTGAGATGAATATCATTTAAGAATATACAAAACGATATTATAGGCCTGTTTCACATCTGGTGGGACAGGCTTATTTTTGTTTAATACCATACCAAATGCAAAATACCCAGAACCTTATACGCAAAAGCGACCTCATCAGCCGTGACCTGAGCTGGCTTCAGTTCAATCATCGGGTGCTTGATCAAGCCAGAAAAGAGAAAAGAAATCTTTTCGAAAAGCTGAAGTTTCTGGCGATTACTTCAAGCAATGCAGATGAGTTCAACATGATTCGGGTGGGTAGTTTGTATAATTACCTGGATTATGGGAACGACCGTGTCGATTATTCCGGATTAAGAGCCATTCCATTTAAGAACGAGTTACTCGCTGGTTTAAAAGAGTTTGGGAAGCAACAAAACCAGCTTTTTTTGGACCTCAAGCCTTCTTTCAAGAAACACAACTTTGAGATTAAAGGGTATGATGAGCTGACCGATAAACAAAAGAAGTCGGCAAACAAATATTTTGAAAAGACCATCTTTCCGATGCTTACGCCGATGGTATTTGACCCCTATCATTCATTTCCGATTTTGATGAATAACATCCTCATATTTGGGGTTGTCACCAAGGCCTTGAAGTCCCGGGAGAAGAAGAAGATGTCTTTTATTCAGTTGCCGCAAAACCTCCCACGGTTTTTCGAGATCAATGAAAAGGACAAAGTTACATTTGTTCCGATTGAACGAATTGTTCAACAACATTTTGACCGACTGTTTAAAAATGTTGATATCATCTCCAGCTCACTTTTCCGCGTGACGCGGAATGGTGACTTCACATTGGAAGAGTCCGAAGATATTGAGGCAAACTTCCTGGAAGAGATGAAGAAAAAACTCAAGACCCGAAAGACCGGACGGGTGGTGAGAATGGAAGTAGAGGAGGGTGGAGATCCATGGTTGATTAAACAATTGAAAAAGCGCTATGAGATTGGAAGCGAAAACATAAAAATCACTCCTGAGGGTTCACTGATTGATTTCACGTGTCTGTGGCAAATAGTAAACCACGAGGAGTTTAAATCTTTTCTACCCGTTCGCCCAAAACCTGTTCCACCAGTGAGCATGTCGGACGTGGAGCATCAGGATATGTTTAAGATCCTAAAAGACCGGGATATCCTACTTCATCATCCATACAATACGATTGAGCCATTGTTGGATTTATTGGAGCAAGCGGCTGATGACCCTCATGTGCTGTCCATTAAACTTACGATCTATCGTTTGGCGAAGGACAGCAGGGTGGTTGAGGCCTTGCTACAAGCTGCCGAAAATGGCAAACACGTATCGGTTCTCTTCGAAGTTAAGGCTCGCTTTGATGAAGAAAACAATATGAAGCAGGCGCAACGGCTTCAAAAGGCGGGTTGCTTTGTGATATATGGTGTTGGTTCTTTGAAGACGCATACTAAGCTTTTGTTAATCGTAAGGAAAGAAAAAGAAAAGGTAAATCGGTTTGTGCATATGAGTAGTGGTAACTACAATGAAGCAACTTCTAAGCTTTACACGGATATGAGTCTCCTTACATCGGATGAATCATACGCCAACGATGTGCAGGAATTCTTCAATGTAATCACCGGACACTCCATGCCTGAGGAGTATGATAACTTGATTACGGCCCCAACCCAAATGCGGAAGGATCTTATCAGGCTTATCGATATGGAACGAGAAAATGCAATCGCTGGCATTCCAAGTGGGATAGTGATTAAGCTCAATTCGCTTCAAGATAAAGATGCGATCATGGCTTTATATGAGGCTTCAAAAGCGGGGGTGCCTATAAAGTTGATCGTTAGAGGTATTTGCTGTTTAAGACCGGGAAGAGAAGGCCTTAGCGAAAATATTACCGTTCGTTCAATTGTAGGTGAATATTTGGAACACTCACGAATTTTCTATTTCCACAATGGGGGAGATCCTAAAGTCTATTGCGGGAGTGCGGATATGATGGTACGTTCATTCGACCGTCGGTTGGAGTCGCTCTTCATTATAAAAGATCCACTATTAAAACAGCAGGCAATTAATATTTTGGCATACAATCTCCGGGATAACGTCAACTCTTATGAAATGAAAGAAAGTGGAGAGTATGTTCATTTAGAGCCCAATGGACAAACTATTTTTGATATTCATCAGGAGTTTTACAAGGTTAGAAGAGAGACTATTATGAAGGCTAAACTTTTAGGATAAAAAAAGCCCGCCAAGAGGCGGGCCTATCACCACTAACCAACACTACTACTCATTTCTAATTCCGGATAATCGGTATAACCTTTTTCTCCCGGAGTGTAGAATGTATCAAAATCAGGCTCATTTAGATCAGCATGCTGTTTCATTCGCTCAATTAAGTCCGGGTTAGCCAGGAATGGCCTTCCAAAAGCAACTAAATGACCCAAGCCATCTTCCAAATCTTTTTCCGCAGCACTTCTATCATATCCACCGGAAATGATAATGGTTCCTCCAAATCGGTTTCTGATGCCTTCCTTAAGCGACTTTGGTACTTCCGGAGTTCCCATGGATGAATGATCCACTAAGTGAATGTAGACCAGACCAAGCTTCTTCAATTTTTCGGCCAGATAGAAGTAAGTTTCTTCTTGCCCATCAAATGGATTAAGGTCATTAAAGGCACCTCCTGGAGAGAGCCTGATACCTACTTTATCAGCGCCAATAGCATCAACAGTTTTGGAAGCTACCTCCAGTACAAATTTGGATCTTCCTTCTACTGCACCGCCGTATTCATCTGTTCTTCTGTTGCTACCTGGATTGATGAATTGCTCAATGAGATATCCATTAGCGCCATGTAACTCAACTCCATCAAATCCTGCTGAGATGGCGTTCTTCGCTGCTTGAACATGCTCTTCTATCACCTCCTCAATATCTTCCTTCGTCATTTCCTTGGCAACTGGTATTTTTTGAATTCCCTCTTGGTCGGTATACATTTCTGTATTTGCTGGCGCGATAGGAGAAGGAGCAATTACCTCGGCACCTTCAGGAAGATTCAATGGATGAGAAATACGACCTGTGTGCATTAATTGCATAAAAATCTTACCGCCTTTATCATGAACTGCTTTGGTGATAGGCTTCCATGCTTCAATCTGCTCCTGATTGTATATACCAGGTATTCTAGGGTATCCGGCACCATTTGGAGAAGGAGCTGTACCTTCTGTTATGATAAGACCAGCACCAGCTCTTTGACCGTAATAGGTAGCCATGATAGCGGTTGGAACGTGATTTTTATCCGCTCTGCTTCGGGTCATTGGTGCCATTACTGCTTTATTCTTAAGTGTCAAGCCACCAAGTTGATTGGTTTCAAATAGGATAGAATTACTCATAATTATTTAAAGTATTTACATTTAATGTACATACATATAAAAGTGATTATAAGTTCTATTTGTTTAGATAATTTTTATAAATTCTCAGAATAGCTGATCATCTGTCGAATGAACTTGTCGTTCTTTGGATCATTAAACTGGATGAAATGATCTTCGCTTTCCAGCCTTAGCGAGCCTTCGTAGTTGACTTGAAGTGTCTTGTAAGGCATGATCCATGAATATTCCTGAAGTTTATAGCGGAAGTGAACAATGATACCTTTTGGTCGTAGTTCGATGCTTGCTGACGAAATATAGTGTTCAGCATTCATGTATTTTTTATAATCTTCACTTATTTCATGAATGGTCATTCTCCTGGAACCGATTCCACCCATTTTCCAACGATCTTTCCAATTAAAGGCTGTTCCAACTTCGCTATTTATTTTTCGTGTGGTCTCTTTATCAGGGTATGAGGTATCAAAAATCATTTACGTATTAAATGCCACGGAAGGGATTTCATCCCAAATGGCATTCCGTTGTTCTTTCACTTGTTCCAACACCTTCTGACCGGATTTTGTTACTCTAAAAAGATGTTTTCTGCGTCCACCTCGTTCAGGTGTGGCGCCATCGTATCGCGAGTCGACATACCCTTTCGATTGCAATCGGGCGAGTGCAGCATGAACCGTGCTGATGGTTATGGATCGGTTACTTCTTTTCTTTATTTCCTTTTGAATAGCTACCCCATAGGCTTCATCATAAAGAACCGCCACGGTAAGCATGATTAACTCTTCTAATTCGCCCAGATTAGTTCCTTTCATATGGTGATTTTTTATTCGTTGCTTAATGTTTCTGAAGGATTGGCATTCGCAGTTCGTAATGACAATCCGCTTATTATTAATGTACTTATCATTAGGGTAATTCCTCCGGCAATGATGAAAGCATTAACACCTAAAGAAGTTTTGTAGACAAACTGATCCAGCCAATCCAATATTAGAAGATAGGCAAGTGGAGCAGCAATAATGAAGCTTATTACTACTATCGCCACAAATTGCTTGTTCATCATAGAAACAATGCTGGATACTGGTGCTCCAAGCACTTTTCTGATGCTGATTTCTTTGGTTCGCTGCTGCAACAGCAAAGCGGTAAGTCCATACAAGCCAAGCGCACACAGTATAATACTAATGACTGCATAGATGGTGCTCATGCTTAGTACCTGTTCTTCTTTCTCATAAAGTTCAGCGAACCACTCATCTACGAAGTAATAACTGAGCGGCGTGCGCTCTGCCAACTCATCGTAGGTATCAGCAATGTAGCTTACTGTTTCCTTAAAATCTCCAGGACCAATTTTGATGGAGGCATAGTTCTGCGACAGATTGACAAACAAGATCATTGGTTCTATATCTGATGTAGCGAGTGAGTTGATGTGGAAGTCATTTACCACACCGATGATGTCATAAGAATTTCCGGAGGAAAAAGTTACTTTTTTATTAAGCGGATTTTCCCATTTTGTGTACTCCAAAAAGGCTTGATTTACCATCAACGCAGAGGAGTCGGCTCCAAAACCTTTTTGAAACGCCCTACCTAAAACGGTCTCAATGCCATATGTGTCAAAAAAATCATAATCCACACCATACATACGGGTACTTAGCTCACCGTTATAGCCTTCGGGCGTCACACGGGTAGTATATGATCCGCCACCGATCGCGGACCTTCCGGAAGAAACGGAAACAATATTTGGATGGCTCATTAACTTTTCCCTGAAAATATCAGCTTTACCACCTACCTCATTATAAATATCCACAACTAGAATCTGTTCTTTATCGAATCCAAGAGGTTTATTCAACAAATAGTTGGTTTGTCTGATAATTGCGATTGTGCAGATGATCAGAAAAATGGAGGTAGCATATTGCAGTACAAGCAGGGTCTTTCTAAACCATCCGGTTCCCTTTACCGTACCGGCCCCTGATTTAAGAATAATGGCGGTAGACGGGGAGGACAATACAAGCGCCGGGTAAGCACCCACTAGAAAACTAATAATCAGAATAAAGGAGAGTAATCCAAAGATGACAACTGGTTGGAACAAAGCCATTCTTGGAATGTCTTTTCCTGCTAGGGCATTAGCCTCGGGGATGAGCAGATAAACGACAATCAAGCTGATTATAGAGGAAATTAGTGTAATGAAAATAGTCTCAGATACAAATCGACCCATCAGCTGTTTTCTGGTAGATCCCATTACCTTTCTTATTCCTACCTCGGTGTGAGTTTGTGAGGCTCTGGATAAGGCAATGTTCATGTAATTGACACTGGCAATGATTAAAATGAGGATCGCGGAAAATGCGATCAATTGAAGGAATTTGATGCTTCCGGTTTTCATTCCTCTTCCATTCATTATATTGTCACCATATAAATACATCGCCTCAAGAGTTTGGAGCTTGAGAAAGTAGTTTTCAGCTCGCTCCGGAAAATGAAGCTTCGTCATGTCAAGCAGCTTGTCTTCAACCAATTTTGGGTTTGCTTCATCTGACAATTTCACAAAGGTGTATATTCCCTGGGCTAGCCAGTTATTCATCCAATTCTGAGCCATAGGCCCAATATTAGGTACAGTGGTCGTCCAGGAGATTAATGCATCAAATTGCAATGAGGATTGACGGGGTGGTGATTTAAACACTCCTGTTACAGTAAATTTTAAGTCGCCACTCACTCCCTGAATGATCTGACCTACAGGATCTTGATCCCTGAACAATGCTTTGGAAAGCTGCTCACTTAAAACAATTGTAGATGGTGCTATAAGCGCAGTTTTTTTATTTCCTTTCACCAGGTCCACGTCGAATAGCTCTAGGAATGATGAATCAACTACGTACATAGACTCACTTAGGACGTTCTTATCTTCTAGTGAAAAAACCACCTGATCCCACCATGGCAATACGCGGGTGAAAGCCTCGATTTCAGGATATTCATCAGTCATGGTAGGCCCCATCATCCCCGAGGTTTCATAGGTAAGCAAATCTTTATTTTCAGCTACGTTGATATGTCTTTTATACAGACGATATATCTGATCCTGATTGTCTACATGTTTATCATAGCTTAGCTCATCTGCAATAAAAACCAGAGCATATAATGAACAAATGATTGCAACAGTCAATCCGACCAGATTGATTGCAAAAAATGATTTATGCCTCATCAATGAGCGATAAGAGGTCAGTAAGTAGTTGGTCCAAATTGCTTTCATGTTTGATACTCTTTTTGATCTTCTTTTAAATCGAATCCTGAAAAAACCAATGGCCTGCAGCAAGTACAGAATCTTGGCTTTTACAAGGCCTTTCAATTCTACATTCTCTAAAAAGAGTTCCTCCAAATCCCCTGAAATGCCCTCAAATAGATAAGGTTCACAGTACCGTTCAACAAGTCGCTGAATCCATCCTGGCGGTTTTACTTTCTGTTTCATTTGAAGGCACTACTTCAGTTTCTTTGTAAGGTTACTAAATCTTTCGTATATGTAGAAATTGAAACTAGGAAGTCCTTACGAGTTTGGTTGAAAATTAGTTTCGTATTTGTAGAAATTGATGGTAAAAAAAATACTCAGTCACCATGACTGAGTATTTAAATACTCATGCGAAGAGATCCGTAACTAATGAGAGGATCAATAAAATAACGAAAACAAAGAATAGGAATCGCGCGATTCCGGCAGCTCCTCTCGAAATTTTAGAGAATCCAAACAGCCCTGCTACCAATGCAACGATAAGAAATATTAATGTCCATGTAAGCATGTCAATTTAATGTTTAGTTGTAAATGCTTTCATTAAATGAGAAAACTGTGCCGATGGATAATTGGGTCTGTTGAGGGATTTTCCATTGGAAATCCATCTCAATCTGATTAAGCGATTCTCAATTTGAGAGCATTGTCAGCGACAACCCTTCACTTAGATGCTATATGTGGCTTTTTTCTTATTGGTACAATTTTTCTATCAGTCAGGTCAATGAATGTTAAAAACTATATGACAATGAAAACAAAAATTCAATATTCGAAAATCACACTAAAAACGTTATCAATTCTGGCGTTAATTTTCTTGTTCGCATGCAGTTCCGGTAGTAGCAACGAAAGTGGCTTGGAAGAACAGAAAGAGGAGGTTGTTGAAGACCTTGAGAAAATGAAGTCTAGCATTAATGCCGCAATCGATGACATTGAAGATAAGCTGAATATCAATGAAGGCCCGGTAGAGCGTACTCTTGAGGAAGCGAAAGCTGACCTTGAAATGAGGAAAGAAGAGCTGGAAGAAGCAATAGAACAAACAAAAAATGCAACTAAGGATAACTGGAACAATGTAAAGACAGAGGTAAATGATGCTATGTCTGAAGTTGAGAAGGGATACCAGGAAGTGAAGAAAGACATTGAGGAATTATTTTCGGAATCATAATCCTTCGATTACAGTTATGTTTGTTGATATGGCAGTTTCAAAACCAGTAGTACATAAAGCATGCAGAGATTACCTCGAGAAGAAAATTGAGGCCTTGCAAGCAGAATTGGATGCAGTAAGGGACTCGGCAATTGCTGAAACCAAAAGCAGTATGGGGGACAAGTATGAGACCGGACGAGAAATGATGATGCAAGAGCGAAACCGTCTCGGAAAGCAGTTAGACTTACTTACTGATCAACGAGCCACATTGGACGCTATAGATCCGGATAAGAATTGCAGTGAGGTAAAACATGGATGCATGGTCGCTACGGATAAGTCGATGTTTTACCTTGGTGCTGCACTAGGTCAGATCGAGGTAAAAGGGAAACAGATTTTTGTCATTTCTGGAAATGCGCCAATAAGCAAAGCAATGGAAGGAAAAGTGGAAGGTGAAACTTTCAACTTTAATGGAGTATCACACACCATTAATAGTATTTCGTAAAAAAAGAAAAGCCGGCTATATAGCCGGCTTTTTTGGTGAGGGCAATTATTTGCAATTAGTATAGGTACTCAAGAGCTACCTCATCGTAATTTCCAAACTCGCCATCTTCATTTGCACTGAAGCAAGAAAGCATTACAGAGTTTGCATCAAATCCGGTAGGTGTTCCAGGAATATGAACAGCGCCAACTCCACCGTCACCTTCGTTACCTCCAGATCCACAAGAAAGTGATCTGTTGAAGTAGTCTGTGTGACGAAGGCCTAAGCAGTGACCCATTTCGTGAGTAATCACGTGCTCAGTAGTGTTAGTACCATAGCTGCTGGTTCCTGAAAGGATATTGATCCACTTATATGGATTACCCCCTGAAGGGAATCCTGCAGATCCACCGCCACCACCACTGGTTTTGTAGACTACCATGTCATAAGAACCAGTGCTCGTGCCAAATGCAAGTGTGAAATTCAAACCGATGTTCAGTCTGTTATAGTTATTAACAGCCCACTGAAGTGCGGTTCTCATTGTGTTGTCTAGTGCATAAGACCCTCCAGTGTAGCCCAATACACGGATGGTTTGATTGTTACTCACTAGGTTGTTGGTTCGGTACTGTTCACCCACAGCGCCAATGTGAAAGATGTCACTGTCCAACATCTCTCTTCTTTGAGTTTCAGAGATCAAGATATCGCCCTCTAGCAGATATTGCTTACTTGATACTCCTGTGATGGGATTGTGATGATTTACCATTTGGATGTCACTCACATCGAATCCAAGGTCAGTAAATTGTGCAAGCACGTCATCAGAAATCTCATCGACTTGTGGCTCATCCTCCGTGTTACAAGAGGTGAAACCGAATGCTAGAAACATTACTAGCACGCTCCATAGCGCATAATTTAATCTTCTCATAATAATATTAGGTTAAACATTTACCGCCAATATAAAAAATTCTGAATTAATACAAACAAGCAATATTCTATTTTTTTATCAACATTATCAGTTGATAAAACAAATATAATTTTGATCAAAATCAATAAAGTGCAATTATAAAATGCAAATTGATTTTAATTCAATATTCAATATTGGAAATATCCATTAATCGACGAATAATATTTTTTCATCGAAGATATCTTGTGTTTTATCTAATTTGGCGAATCTATGAGAGGAATAATTTTGGGTGCCTTACTAATTATTTGGTGGAGTGCTGTCTTTTCACAAAAAACGGAGAATTGGAGGGCCTTTATTGATAACAAGAACCAAGCAAGAGAGGTGATTGGTGATGGAGTTTTTATGGTGGAATCAACTAAGTCTGAATTAATTGAAAAAGGCTCCTTAGTAATTCTGAGAACAATTGATCGATTACATCATATTGTTAAAGGATCCGTTTCTGCAGATGATAAGTCGTGGCTGGTAAATGATGATTGGAAGCTTAATGTATCTGGATCAGACGCTATTTCTCATTACTATGTTGTAACAAGCTCCACTTTTAGTTTGGACCAATTGGACGCTTTCGATATTGTGCGATATTATGAGTCGAACAATACTTATTTAATTGAGGGAGAACTAGAGACAATTAAACGTTTACTTTTATCAAATCCGGATGTAATCCACATTACAGATAAAGTTGCAAGACCCACGGTGGAAAATCGGGTGATAGACCTAAACTTAAATCCTAATCGAGTCAATAAAATCCATCACCACTATCCACTACTTGATGGCTCCTCAGAAATCATTTCTATTCAGGAAAATAGATTTGACGAAGAAGACATTGATCTACTCAATAGGAGTATTGTTACAGGACTTGAAAGCGAAACATCCGATAACCACGCAACTGAGATGGCCACCATCATTGCTGGGAAGGGAAACTCATTTATAACTGGGAAAGGAGTTGCTCAAGATGTTACCATTACTTCCTCAGATTTTTTCGACGCTATGCCCGATCCGGATGGCTCATACATTGAACTGGGGGTAAGTACGCAAAATCATTCTTATGGAATCCCTCGAGAAAATGAGTATGGTGTTGAGGCCAGGGCTTTTGACATTAGTGCTTATAATAATAGAAATCTGCTGCATGTGTTCTCCAGTGGAAATGAAGGTCTGGAGGTATCTGCTGATGGAGTGTATCAGGGTATTGAAGGGTTTGCCAACCTAACTGGGAATATCAAAATGACTAAGAACTCCTTGATTGTGGGCTCAACCGACACGGTGGGTAATGTCCCGTCTTTCGTATCCAGAGGGCCGACATATGATGGACGTGTTAAGCCGGAGGTGGTAGCTTACAGTGTGGTAGGGAGTTCAAATTCTGCTGCCTTAGTTTCTGGAGTAGCAGTGCTTTTGCAGCAGCAATATCGTGAGGACAATGGCACGGATATGCCTTCTTCATTGGTGAAAGCAATCCTAATAAACAGTGCAGATGATGTGGGGCCTGATGGATTAGATTTTCTCACCGGATATGGCAGTGTAAACGCGTGGAGAAGTTTAGAGTCACTAAGGAACGATCAGTATTTTGAAGGTTCAGTCACAAATGGTAATACCGAATCATTTAATTTAAACCTTCCTGCTGATGCCGTGAATTTAAAAGCAACTCTTGTGTGGACAGATCCTGCTGCCAATGTTAAAGACTTTCCCGCACTTGTTAATGACCTGGATTTACGTCTGATAGCTAGTGATTTATCGACGATCTTGCCGTGGGTTCTTGACCCCAGTCCAAATGTGTCTGACCTATCTAAACCAGCGATCAGAGGAATTGATGATCTTAACAATGTAGAGCAGGTAACTATTTCGAGCCCGACTACAAATTATACCTTAGAAGTGGAGGGATCTGCCGTTGCGGGTTCTCAGGATTTTTACATCGCCTGGCAATATGATGTTGCAGATACTTTTGAGTGGGACTACCCTACGGGAAGTGACAATATGCCCTACAATGGAGAGACAGGTTCGTATTTCAGGTGGTCTACCACCAAAACTGGAACTGGAGAATTGGCTTATTCTGAGGATGAAGCGAATTGGATAGTGCTGGACTCCAATGTGGATCTAACTAAAGGCTTGTGGCGATGGAATAATCCACCTCAAATCAGCAATGCGGTGAAAGCCAGGATGACCATTGGAGTAAAAATATTTGAGACTGATTTCTTTACTGTTTCAGAGCCGCTATCAGCCTCTGTGGGATTCAACTGTGCCGATTCACTGATGCTAAGGTGGAACCCTTCTCCAAATGCAATAGACTATACCGTATTTAGTTTAGGTGTTGAGGAACTTGAGATGGTCACCACAGTTTCAGACACTTTTCTGGTCATCCCTGACACCAGCGTCTTTTCGACCAGAAAGTTTAGTATTCAACCAAATTTACCTGATGGTAAAGGCTTGCTGCCGGCACCAACATTTGATTACACCTTGCAAGGAGTCGATTGCTATGTGTTTTCGTTTTTTCAAACGGTTGCTTTGGATACTGGTATTTATTTAAACCTGCGGTTAGGTACCACTTATGGAATGGAAGAGGTCATATTTGAAAGAAATGAGTTTGATTCATTCACTACTATTGAGACAATTAGTAGTCCGGATTATGAAGAGATTACTTTTTTGGATACTGATCCCAACCAAGGGTACAACGAGCATCGAGCTATTATACGTTTTGAAAATGGCCAAGAGCTTATCCTTTCAGCAGGCTCTTCTTATTATATGACAGAAATTCCGCTTCGTATTTTTCCGAACCCGGCCATAGTGGGAGAAAGCCTTGGCATCATAACTCGTTCGTTTGAAGACCGAACACCTATTTTGGAGCTTATAGATGACAGGGGAGCACTGGTTCATAAACAGGAGATTCAGGGTACTCAGGACGATATTCCTACAGTTAGATTAAAACCTGGCGTATATTTCTATCGATTATATGCTGATGGTGAAGTCTTTACCGGGCGCCTCCTTATTCGGTAAATTCACTTTATTTTGCACTGACAGTCAAGGTGTTAAGGTTTTATTATGAAAAATGTGGATCTGGCTAAAACTATTTTAGTCTTGATATCATCCTAGAGGAAACCAACCGAAGTATGGCGGGAAAAACGAAGATCAATAACCTGGGCTTATGCAAGTCGATCAGATAAATAAAAGCATGATATCTGCAGATGTTCTGATTGAGAAAGCACAGGCCGGAGATGAGCAGTCATTCAACCAACTAGTGAACTTGTGGTATAAGCGTATTTATAACTACACTTTAAAGCAATGTTCACATGATGAATTGGCGGCAGATATTACACAGCGAACGTTTATCGCTGTATTCAAAAACCTACCTAAGCTAAAAGAGATCAAGGCATTTAAGTCCTGGATCTATCGAATAGCTACCAACTATTGTCATGAAGAGGGTCGGAAGATAGCAAAGGGAAAAACAGTCCCTTTTACCATAATTAAAAACGATGATGGTGATACCATCGTTGCTGAAGAAGGCGAAGCGCAGGGCATATTTTTTAATCCCGAGATGTCTTTTAGGCAGCTGGAGTTGGAGAATATTTTGTTTGGGTGTCTTCAGAGTATCCCAAAGGATCAACGTACAGTAATCATCATGAAGGAGTACGAAGGAATGAAATTTAGAGAAATAGCAGAGGTGCTCGATACTTCTGAGAATACAGTGAAGACCTGGCTTTACAGAGGGCTGAAGCTGCTGAAAGTCAAACTTGAAGAAAGAAACATAACGAAAGAAACATTGAGCTATGAATTATAAACCAGAAGAATCAACACTGATTGCTTACCTGTATGGTGAGTTGACTGGTGAGGAGAAGATAAAAGTGGAGCAATACCTTTCTGAAAATCAGGAGGCAAGGAGGGAGCTTGATGAGATGAAGGAAGTGCTTGGGATCATGGGCCATGCGAAAGACCGAGAGGTGGAAGCCCCTGTTTTTTCGTTCAGTAGTCCTTCCAAAGTAATTGTGGATAGTAAAGATCGTGGAAGCTGGTGGCGTTATCCATTGGGCATAGCAGCAAGTCTTGCTTTACTAATGGTGGTTGGATATCTCACTTCATTCAACGTATCGTCGGCGAATGGAGAATTAATAGTAGCGTTTGGGGGTCAAAAAGATGTTCGTGGAGAGATGTTTACCAAAGGAGAGGTGAAGGAAATGATCACCTTGGCTTTGGATGAGAATAACAAACTGGTCAATCAACAAATTGAAGATACAAAGGAAAACCTTTTGACAAAAGTTAATCAACAACCACCTGCTAAACTAGATGAGCAACTTTTGAATGAATACATTCAGCGACTAAGACAATACAATGCCGCTACTATGGCAGGTTTACTCGAAGAATCTGAGCAGGAACAAAGAAGGTACACCGAGCAGATCGTTCAGGATTTGGCAATCTTCATGGACTTACAGCGACAAGATGATTTAGAGTTGATTCAATCTCGAATTGAAAACTTGTCAGAAGATACCAGGAGATTCAATCAGCAAACAGGTCAGATTATTACTAGTCTACTTTCGGATGAAACGCAAAATGAAAATCAATACTAAAATGAAAAGGACGATAATGAATATTAAGATGAATACGATAAATAGAGTTATGATGTATTGCTGCTTTATTGTAGTAGCATTCCTTAGCAGTGCTCAAGAGATTGATGTTGAACGTATGGCTAGGGATCTTAAGATAGCCGAGGATATACTTGGCACCCTGTCCGAACAAGATAGTCGGATTTTTTACAACGATAATATTGAAAGTAATTATGTGCCCGATTATGGTGTAATATTTACTATACCCATGAAGCCTTTTGTATTCAAATCGACAGGAAGTGGGAGAGTGGCTTACTCTACTAGTGGTAGTGGAGTAACCATCATTGATTCACGAGTTAAAAGGGATGCCAAAGAGCGTAGGGATAAAGAAGGTGATGCCAATGTGATTGTTGATATCGATCCCGATGATGAAGAGGAGATAAAAGTTGATGAATCTGAAATAATGGAGGAGATGGAGGCAGAAACTCGGGAACAAATAGAAATATTTTTGGCAGACTATGCAGATTTAATTGGGCAGCTAAAACCAAGTGATCGGATCGTGGTTCAAACCAAAAGTCGAAATGAAGTATACATATTCAACTCGCGTGGAAGCAATAAATCCTCAGCTGGTATGTCAGCGCAGGTATTAAAAAGTGATATTACATCCTACAAGCAGGGGAAGCTCACTCGTGATGAATTTATGGGAAAAATTGAATTTTCTGAAGAGGGCGAAGAGGTAGCAAAGGATATAGAATTGTTTGCTACCATTTTCTCACGACTGTATGAGCCTGACCTATCATCTACCTATTATCTTTCATCGCGTCGCATAGCATATAACAAGTTGAAAAATATGGGAGTCACTTTCAGTTTAAAATTTTACTCTTCCACAAGTGACGGAGGTATTCACACTATACGAACTACAGGAGAGTCAGGACTAACTCAGGAAGAACGAGATGAGAAAATCAATGCTATGTATCCGGATTTTGAAAAATCCTTTAAAGAAAACCTTTTGGATTATGGTCGTACCATAAAGAGTTTGGATGCTAATGAGATGCTTATTTTCAAAGTTAGACTTACAGAATGTAGAGGTTGTGAAATGCCTGATGAAATTAAAGTAACAGTGAAAATGAAAACACTTCAGGATTATGACAAGGGAGCACTCTCAAAGAATAAAGCACTAGAACAAATCTCAATTTCAAGGAGCTAATATTTAGAAGCAAAAAAGCCCGACTATCATTCATAGTCGGGCTTTTCTAATTTGAAATAAATCTCAGTCTTTCTTTCCCATCATGAGGAGCTCATTCATATTAACCTCTGTGATGTATTTCTTTACACCCTCTTTCTCATATGACCGGTTTATGAGCTTTCCTTCCAGCGCGATTTCGCTACCTTTCTTCAGGTAGTTCTCCACCACGTCTGCTTTCTTGCCCCATACCACAATATTGTGCCATTGTGTGTCCGTTACTTTTTCACCTTTGTTGTTGTAATACGTCTCGTTTGTTGCGAGTGAGAAGGTGGCCATTTTCTTGCCACTATCGAATGTTCTCACTTCTGGTTCGTTACCTAATCTACCAATTAGTTGTACGCTGTTTTTTAAACTTGTCATGATAAAAATATTTAAGTTATTTAAAGATTCATCCGTTGGTAGATGAATGTGTCGTTTGACGAGAGCAAAGGTTTAGCAAGTGGAAAGGTGGATTCGGTTTTTAAATATTTGTAGTCATTTATTATCCGTTTGTAGTCGTTTGTAATTGGATTTATGCTTGTAAATCAATACTTTAGAAATATGGAAATTAGAGAATGTCCCGAATGCGGAAGAGCCGTTCACGGGCGGATAGACAAGAAGTTTTGTTCTGACGCCTGTAGAAATGCCTATAACAATAAGGCAAATTCAGCTGCAACTAATTACATGAGAAATGTAAACAACACGCTTGCTAGGAACAGACGAATTTTATCTGAGCTAAACCCAGATGGAAAGAAAAAGACACATCGAGATAAATTGCTGAAGAAAGGATTTGATTTTGATTTTTATACGAATTCTTATACAACGAAAGCAGGAGACATCTACCGGTTTTGCTATGAGCAGGGCTATCTCATTTTGGATGAGGGCTTTGTTTTATTAGTCGAAAGGAAAGACAATGAATAGGTTATTTGATTTTTTTTGAACAATTTAATTGGGGTAGGTATTATTTTAATAAACCTAAACACCTGTAGTATGAAGGAACCAAAAATTGCTGATAAAAATCCAAAACCGGTAGATCTGGAAGAAGGAAACACGTATGCTTGGTGTGCTTGTGGTCAATCCGACAACCAACCCTTTTGCGATGGATCCCATGGAGGGACCAATTTTTCACCAGTCGTCTTTAAAGCAGAAGCAACCAAAACTGCTTACTTGTGTATGTGCAAGCGAACAAGTAATCCTGGATTTTGTGACGGCAGTCATAAGTCACTCTAATCACCAGGTAGCATGATCCAGATTGGCATTGATTACTGTGGTCGAATCAGCTACAATCTCAAAAGGGTGACAATAACATTCATCAGGACATTCAATCACGTCGCAAACAAAACTGTTCTCATCTCTAAGAAACAAACTGTAAGATCCTTCAGGTAGCTTGATCGAGTAGACGCCTACATCATTGGAACTAACACTATCAACAAGCAATTCCCACTGGAAGTCTTGATTTAGCTGAGTTATATAAACAGTTGTGGAAATGGGCTTAGGTTCACAAGGAGGAACACCGGGACCCGGCATGCAATTCCCTTCAAAGATCCCAATTACACCTTTTAGTTCTCCAAAATTTTCAAAGCGCTTTTGAGCAATGCAAGAGGAAGTGATAAGTATTAAAACAAGTGCAAATCCAGATAAAGATCTCGTCATTGGTATTTCCTGATTTCAAATGAATATTTCCTAATATATCAACATTCGTCTATAAAATTTTATTATTAGTCGATAACAAGAAATATTTATTATCATTTGATAATACACTTCAGTCTTTCTTAAGTACAAATCATTCTTAACACATTCTGAAAAACAGACTATTTAAAAATAAAATTCTAATAATATTATAATAACAGAATAAAACACCGAATTCTATTTTGTTAATCAAAGTTTGTTGGAAGTCGCTGAAATATTGCCTTATATTCGTTGGATTAATTATTAACCTAATCGATTTATTATGAGAAGATTAAAGCGATTGGTAAGGGCTTTATTTAGCCTCTTTACCTCTCCACCCTGACTACTTATGTCAGCACCTCTTCAACCAGCCCCTTAATATTTTTTAACTAATCGTATTGTTTATTATGAGAAGAACAGAGCGACTCGTAAAGGCATTGTTGCTAGCCTTTATTGTGTCCACTACTACCTCTTTTGCCCAGACGTTTCAGCAGCGGCAAGAGATCAGCAACACCTATGACAAATCAAGACTAACCCAACTACGACAGGAATTCAAGCAAAAAGAAGACAGTCGAAGAGCTCAAGCCATCAACATGGCGTCAATGAGAGGTTGGGAAATCCTTAAACCTAATTCAGATGGCTCAGTAGATGAGTTGGTTGCTGTTTCAAGAGATGGTAAACCAATCTACTACACGATCTTTAATGCAGATGCCGCGCGATCGACCAGAGCTGATCATCTCAATATTGGTGGTTCTCTTGGTCTCAGTCTGGATGGTCAGAATATGACGGCCCATGTGTGGGATGGAGGCCCGACTCGAGTAACACACCAGGAATTTGATGGTCCTGGTGGAAACAACAGGGTAACCATCAATGATGGTGTAACCGGCCTTAATGGAAACAGCTTCCACGCACAGCACGTAACCGGAACAATCGTTGCTTCCGGTGTTCAGGCTGCCGCAAAAGGAATGGCTCCTCAGGCACAGGCATTGACCCATGATTGGAATAATGACCTATCTGAAGCTACGACTGAGGCTGCAAGCGGAATGCTCCTTTCAAACCATTCATATGGTTACAGAGCAGACTTGGTACCAGATTGGTATTTTGGTGCCTATATAGATGAGTCCAGAGATTGGGACAACCTGATGTACAACTCCCCTTACTACCTGATGGTAGTAGCGGCTGGTAATGATGGTAACGACAACTCCTCAAACGGACAACCGCTTGCCGGACAGTCTGCTTATGATAAGCTTACCGGGCATTCCACAGCTAAAAACAACATGGTGGTTGCGAATGGTCAGGATGCCAACGTAAACAATGATGGATCTTTTAACTCTGTTGTGATCAGCAGCAGCAGTAGTGAAGGGCCTACCGATGATTACAGAATTAAACCAGACATTACTGGTAATGGATCAGGAGTTTACTCTACTTACGACAACAGTGACGTAGCATATAATTCGATTTCTGGAACATCAATGGCATCACCAAATGTAACAGGAACTTTGTTACTTCTTCAGCAGCATTATAACAATGTGAATGGATCATTCATGAGAGCTGCTACATTGAAAGGATTAGCCCTTCATACAGCAGATGATGCTGGAATCTCAGGGCCTGATGTGATTTATGGTTGGGGATTATTGAATGCGAAGAAAGCTGCTGAGGTAGTTAGCTCAAATGGAGGAGCTTCTATTGTCTCTGAACTTACACTAAGTCCTGGACAGACCTATACATTGGATGTTGATTCTGACGGAAGCAGTCCCTTGATGGCATCTATCTCCTGGACTGATCCGGCTGGTACAGCAAATACGGGTACAGCCAATGACGGCACCCCGGTACTGGTCAATGACCTGGACATCAGTGTTTCACAGGGTGCAACTACTTATAATCCATACAGACTGACAGGAATTAACTCGAATGGTACTGGAGATAATACGGTAGATCCTTATGAGCGAGTAGATATCGCAAGTGCTACCGGCTCTTACACCATCACAGTTACTCATAAAGGGTCTCTGAGTGGCGGTAGTCAGGATTACTCATTAATCGTAACAGGACTTGGGGCTTCCCAGCCTTGTACAGCCACCACACCAACAGGGCTTTCTGCTTCTAATGTAGGTTCATCTACAGCAACACTTTCGTGGAATGCAGTTTCAGGTGCTACTTATGATGTTCGATACAGAGAAACAGGAACTTCTACCTGGGCGACCCAGGCTACTTCTGGTGCATCGGCAAGTCTTACCGGATTAACTCCACAGACTCAATATGAAGCTCAGGTACGTAGCAAGTGTTCTGATGGATCTAACTCAGCATATTCAAGTTCAGTAAACTTCACTACAACTGAAGTGCAACTCAACTATTGCTCATCAAATGGAAACAATACCAGCGACGAGTATATCAGTAGAGTTCAGCTTGGGTCAATAGATAATAGTACAGGGGCTTCTTCAGGTGGATATGGCGACTTCACCAGCCAGTCTACGGATCTGGCAAAGGATGCTTCCGTTACTATAACTGTTACCCCAACGTGGACTGGAACAGTCTATAATGAAGCATACAGCGTGTGGATTGACTACAATAAAGATGGTGATTTCACCGATGCGGGTGAGCAGGTGTGGACACAAAGTGCAACACAAAACACTCCGGTATCCGGAAGCTTCACTGTACCTAGTAGCGCTGCTGAAGGTAATACACGAATGAGGGTATCCATGAAATACAATGGAATACCAACTTCATGTGAGTCTTTCCAATATGGTGAGGTAGAGGACTACACGGTAAATATTACAGGAAGCACTGGTGATACTCAAGCACCGACTGCTCCTACAAACCTTTCTGCTTCAAATGTGACTCAAACATCTTTAACCTTGAACTGGACCGCTTCAACGGATAACGTTGGTGTAACAGGATATGACGTATATCAAGGTAGTTCAAACATTGGTTCCGTAACAGGAACCTCTGCAAATGTCACTGGATTAGCAGCTGGAACGACCTATACATTTACAGTAGTTGCGAAAGATGCCGCAGGCAATGAGTCGGCTGCTAGTAGTCCACTACAGGTTACGACTCAAAGTAGCGGTATGACTTGCTCATCCACTGTTACACTCCCTTATTCTGAAGGGTTTGAGAGTGGTGACGGATGGACACAAGTAACTGGAGATGATGGAAACTGGGTACGTGACGCAAACGGGACACCTTCATCAGGAACAGGACCAAGCTCAGCAGCGGAAGGATCATATTACATGTTCTTGGAAGCTTCAACCAATGGAAGTACCGGCCAAATCGGTAGCAATGCAACAGCTATTTTGGAAAGCCCATGTGTTGATCTTTCAGGACAAAGTGCCGCAACATTCTCTTTCCAGTACCATATGTATGGAAATAATATTGGATCACTAGTGGTTGAGGCTTCTACCGATGGCAACAACTGGACAAACTTGTGGTCTCAATCTGGAAATCAAGGCAACTCTTGGCAGTCTGCCAGCATTAACCTTGCATCTTACCTGGGTGGTGATGTGAAGTTACGTATGGTGGGAACCACTGGAAATGGATGGTCAAGTGATATTGCAATTGATGACCTGAAAGTGACTGACGGAACATCAAGCGATACAGATGTCACTCTGACTATCGTTCTGGATAACTATCCTGAAGAAACAAGCTGGGAGATCAGAGATGGAGGAACAGTGATAGCATCCGGAGGAACCTATGGTTCTCAGCCTGATGGATCGACAGTTACTGAAGTAATTACACTTGCTGATGGATGCTACGATTTTGTGATCAATGATTCTTACGGTGACGGTATCTGCTGCTCATATGGCAATGGCTCATACAGCCTTGTCGATGGAAGTACAACTCTTGCATCAGGTGGGGCATTTGGATCTAGCGAGACCACTGCATTCTGCGTTGGTGGTGCTACTTCATCTTATGCCATTCAGTCATCATCTTCTGTGGGAACTGCGGTAAGTGTAAGCATGTATCCAAACTATCAGGTAGAGGATCGATTGACCATTGCTTCTACTAGAAATGAAGTATCATATACCATCACCAATCTAAATGGCCAGGCTGTAGACAGAGGCCAATTGGATAGTGGAAAAGTCTATGTTGGTGATTTAAATGCAGGAATGTATATGATTCACTTGGTAGATGATGGTGGTAAATCACTTATGAAAAAATTCGTGAAAAAGTAAGTCAAGGTTTAACCTAATCGTAATGGCCCTATCCCCTTTGTTTGGGATGGGGCTTTTTTGTTTTTACTATTATCTTACCCTGATGAAATTGAAAATACCACCAGTAGTAATTTTTTTCTTTAGTCTGGGTGTGATGTTTGGAGCTTATTATTTCATTCCACACTGGTCATATTCATTTTCATATCAAACCTTACTATCCAGGATATGCCTTGCTTTGGGTGTATTGGTAGCATTTTCAGGAATTATTGCATTTCGAATGAAAAGAACTACGGTGGATCCGCTTCATCCGGAGAAAGCCAGCTCTTTGGTCACATCTGGTATCTATCAATACACCAGAAATCCGATGTATCTAGGGATGGCTCTTGTGTTGATAGGCGGTCTCATACGTATCGGAAACCCGCTATCAATGAGTGGAGTTATCTTCTTTATTTGGTATTTAGACAGGTATCAAATCCGTCCTGAGGAGGAATCACTCATTAAGGTTTTTGGCAAGGAGTATGTGAGCTACTGTGAAAAAGTAGGCAGATGGCTTTAGAGTAGTTGAGGCAGTCAATTCCACCAACGGCTCTTCACTTCCGTGACATTTTGTTTTTCTTTACGCATCATCTTATTCAAAAATAAAATCACTATGAGAAAAGTATTTTCACTAATTACAATTATGCTTAGTCTATCCTTAATGGCACAGGAGAAGCGACTGTTTATGCCAAAGGAAATGCAGCAAGCCTACGATAAAGGTACCCGATCTTTCGATGGTAAACCAGGCCCAAATTATTGGCATAACACCGTAGACTATGATATCCAAGCAACCCTTAATCCTAAAAACAGAGGAATAGAAGGGCAGTCCACGATCACATATCAAAACAATAGCCCGGATGATCTTTCCACCATTGTGGTGCGCTTGTACAATGACGTATTTAGAAAAGCAAACCCACGTTTGATGCGTGTGGATGAGCGAGACGTGAATGATGGAGTAACGCTCAATATGGTGCAGGTTCGTGGTGATTCAATTGATCTGGAGAGTAGATCTGTTAATCGCAATGGCACCAACCTTTTTATACGACTGGATGAGCCGGTAAAAAGCGGAGGGAGTATTGAACTAGCAATCAATTGGGAAACCGTCATTCCTTATACCAATCGGAGAACTGGAGTAGCCGATAGCACATCATTCTTCGTAGCATACTGGTATCCACAAATCGCCGTATATGATGATGTGTTTGGTTGGGATACCCAGGATTACACTTTTAGAACTGAGTTTTATAACAATCTTGCAAACTTCAATGTGGAATTCACTGCACCAGAGTCATTCACCATCTGGGCAACCGGTGTGCTGCAAAACCCGGACGAAGTATTCAATGATGAAATTCTTGATCGTTACAATTCGGCCTTAACCGCAATAGAGCCAATGGATATCATTGGAGGAGATGACCTGAATGGCGACTTTTCTCATAAGTCAGGTACCTGGAAATTCAAAGCAGACGAAGTGCCTGATTTTGCATTTGCGATGAGTGATCATTATGAGTGGAATGCTGCTTCCCAAAAAGTGGATGGCAAGGACGTGTTGATTAGTTCGGTATACCCAATGGGTAATCCGCAGGCTTTCGCAGCGATGACTCCTAACCAACAAAAGACGATGAAGCATTTCTCTGAGGATATTCCGGGAATGCCATATCCATATCCCCGTTTTACAACTTTCATTGGACTTGGCGGAGGTGGAATGGAATTCCCTATGATGGCCTATAATGGAGGTCCTGGTCTGGGAGTAACCGTTCATGAAATGTTCCATATGTACTTTCCAATGTATGTGAGAGTAAACGAACGACGCTTTGCCTGGATGGATGAAGGATGGGCAGACTACATTACTTCATTGGTGACGAATCGCTTTTTTCAGGGTGACGATTCTCCACTTTTCACCAATTTTAAGGGGAGTGTAGGTGGAATGCAGGGGCAGTATGAAGATCTGCCATTATTTGCTTCATCTCAGTTTATGGATGGTTCAAACTACGGATACTCAGCTTACCCGCTACCCGCATTTATTTATTCGATGCTTCATCAGCATCTAGGTGATGAGGTGTTCTTTAAAGCATATAAGGAATACATCAACAGGTGGGCTAAAAAATCTCCAATCCCTTTTGATTTCTTCTATACCATGGAGGATGTAAGTGGACAAGATCTTAGCTGGCTCTGGAAGCCATGGTTTTTTGATTTTGGAGCACCGGATGTAAAGATTGGAGGCATAAAGAAAGATAAGCTGACAATCGTTAATGCTGGCAGCAGACCGGTTCCCGTAAAAGTGGAAGTGAAGTATGATAATGGTACTGACTATGAAACAACCATGTCAGGAAAGTCCATTTATGGTAAAAAGGAGGTCGTAATTTCTATACCTGAATATAAGAAAATTGAAACCATTTCGGTGAATGCCAGTGTGCCTGATCTGGATGATACCGATAATTTCTATCCATCATTGCAAGAGCGAATGTCTGGTGTGGAAGTGCCGGAATCGATACTTGGAAATTATACGATAGCCAACTTTAACATCAATGCCATGATGGAAAAAGAGGATGGGCTGGTAAAAGTTAAGGTCCCTGCTGCAGGAATGAATATGGTGGTATTACCGAAGGAAGATAAATGGCAATCTCTAGATGGTCAGGTAGTTATATCTTTCGATGATACTGGCGATAAAACGTCAATGACGATGGAATTGAAGCAGTTTGGAGTAACAGTGCAAGGCACTAAAGAATAAGAAGCAATAGCAAAGGAAGCCTCACAGTTTGTGAGGCTTTTTTTATTTATTAACGTAGTTAAACTTAAGTCCGGATCTACTCTCCAGATCTTCACCTAACTCTTTGTGATCCTCATCACCCTCCTCGCTAAACCAGCGAACCATTACCATGGCGCCCATGGCCTGCTTTTCTTTTAGCTCAAGCATCATTTGATATAAGCACTTCATTGTTCCCGTATCGAAATGCTCCAGCTTGATCTCAACAATAAATGTTGGGACAGTAGTGTTTTTTATTTGCTCGATGAAGGGCAAATAGAAATCCTGCACATCTCTCATCGCCGAGCGACCTTCAATCCTGATTAATCCGGTGGTTGGATTAAACCGTATGTTTGGTATTATATCTTCGTTTTCTGACATGTGGTGATGATTTTTGTAACAAAGTTACTCATCTTTCATTTCCTCAAATTTATCAGTTTGTTTCTCTCTTGGGAAAATATTGTTCTCCAAATTCACATCTGGAAGTTGTTGATCAGGATCAATAGCAATATTTACGACTTCCTTTTCTTTCAGAAACGTTTTAGTAACCTGAGCTTCGTTTAACCTCCATATTTCTGCGGGAAGTTGCTGTATTTCTTTTGATCCATCTGCATAGGTCCATTCAATTATCACAGGCATCACAAGGCCCCCTTTGTTTTTGAAGGTTAGTTCGTAGATATTCTTACCTGAAAGCTGTTCGCGCATTTTCCCCTCATCCAGTCTGCTTAGGAATTGACCGTATGCTCCATCAGTGGTTGTAGCCAGTGAAAATGGCTGTGGTCCGTCTGAAAAGTCCATTCCGTCATTTCCTTCGCTTTTGCCGGATATACGCTTGGTATCCCCTCTCTGTCGTTTGTTTTCAACGATCGCCTGATCATCCTTTAGTTGAAACCACTTTACTTCCGCTAAGTCTACGTCCCATGTTTCCGTAGTAAAAAACCAGCCTTTGAAAAACCAATCCAAATCTGTCGCTGTTCCATCCTCTAGCGTCCTGAAGAAGTCTGAGGGATTCGGATGCTTGTACTTCCACCTGTTTGCATATTCTTTGAAGGCAATGTCAAAAAGCTCTTTTCCAACGATGGTTTCTCTCAACATCTGTAGGCCTACTGTAGGCTTCTGGTAGAAATTGGCACCCATTTGAAAAAGCAAATCATTGTCGGAATTGGTCATGATTGGACGTAAAGTCTTCTGATCGCCCATCATGAATGTTACTATGTCTTTTGGTCTGGTGCTACTCCATTGAGGGTAGCGTTCCGCCAGTGTTCGCTGGTGCAGGAACGTATTCAACCCTTCATCCATCCACATCCATTTGCGCTCATCTGAGCTCACAATCATGGGGAACCAATTGTGACCAACCTCATGAATAATGGTGCTGGTCATGCCTCGTCTGGCAGCTTCACTGATCTGTCCATTTACGGGTCGTCCTCCATTGAAGGAGATCATCGGAAATTCCATGCCGATGTTAGAGGTATTTACAGATATAGCAGTCGGGTAGGGGTAATCAAAGGTGGCTTCTGAGTATACCTCCAATGCCTGCTTTACTGCGTTAGTAGATTCTTCTGTCCAGACCGGCAAGCCCTCTTTTGGATAGAATGACATAGCCATTACTGTGTTGGTAGGCAGCTTTACGGCCATTGCGTCCCAAATGAATTTACGGGAGCTGGCAAATGCTACGTCACGTACGTTCTGTGCTTTGAATTTCCAAGTTTTTGTTTCCGTGGTTTTGGTTGATTCGTTTTTCTCAGCCTCTTCAGGAGTTACGATGAACAGTTGTTCATCAAAGGAATTTCGAGCTTTCGCTAACCGGTCTCTCTGGGTCTTAGTCAATACTTCTGATTCATTGGATAGGATACCCGTACCAGCAACAATGTGATCTGCAGGAACGGTAAGCTCCACTTCATAGTCGCCAAACTCTAGCGCAAACTCACCCAGTCTTCTGAATTGCTTGTTTTGCCAGCCTTCAGTGTCATTATATACGGCCATTCTCGGAAACCAATGACCCAACAAAAACACCTTATTATCATCCTCTGGGAAATACTCATACCCCTCACGTGAAAGTAAGAATTTGGCTCGATCAGTGATGTAATTTTTCCACTTGATGGAAAAGCTGATGTTTTCTCCCGATTGCAATGGTTCAGGTAAATTGATTCTAAGAAGCGTATTGTTTACGATATAATCCAAAGGCTTTCCACTTGCATCCCTAATCCACTGAATGTCTGTTCCTGCCGGAAAGTCAATTGGTCTGAGTAGGTATTGCATTTGAAGGGAAGAAATGGAATCCTGAACTCCTCCAAGCACATCTCCAAAATCTTCGTTTCCTTTTCTGTTTACATTTTGCTCAATGTTGAGCCAGAGAAATTTAAGCTCGTGTGGTGAATTGTTGTAGTAAGTGATGGTCTCCTCACCAATTAGCTCATTGGTATTTTCATCAATTGAAGCTTTGATTTTGTAATCTGCTCGTTGCTGCCAGTAGTCTTCCCCGGGAGCTCCTGAGGCTGTTCGGTAGGGGCTGGGTGGTTCTAATAATCGATCAATAGCGTTGAATTTTCCGGAATATCCTGGCACGTCCTGACCGAATGATACCCCAATAAATGATAAAAGAATTATCGCAAAAACGGATCTCATGGTGATTTCATTTTAGACATATAAAGGTAATGCATGGGGAGTGCGAAGTAAAAAGGGATTACATGGATGGTCAGTATTTCTTGATAATCCTTTTTAAATTGAGTTGGGTCAAAAACTTATCAATATGAACTGGAAAGAAGTAATTCTCATTGCTCTTATGGTCAGCAGCAATTTCGTTTGCATGGCAACTGACGTAAAAATCACCTACGTGGAAACGGTGAGTGCCTTTGGAGATCGACCACCTTCGATCAATTTCACAATTGAATGGGAAAACAGTTGGAACAATGACCGAAATCACGATGCTTCATGGGTTTTTTTCAAGCTGGATCAGGGATACAATACGACTCATCAATTTCTAAAACCCGGAACTGGTAAAATGGTATGGAAAGGTGATTCATCTATGCCAGATGCGAAAGTAGAAGTTGCAGATGACGGGTCCGGAGTGTTTGTATATGGTGGAAGCAAATACCGAGGTGATTTGCTCTATCATATTACCGTAGAAAGAGATACCGTTAAGACTCCTCTAAGGACACGTTTCGAACGAGTGGAGCCTGCTGCGATTGAAATGGTCTATATCCCTGAAGGGAGCTTTACCCTTGGTGACCCGGATAAAAAGGCACTCAATTTTGGTGCATTTTATCAATCGGATGGGGAAGGAAATTTTGATGGTCTTGTTGAGATCACGTCTGAAATTCAGGAAATACCTGTAGGTCCTGAAAGTGGAAGCCTATACTATCAAAGTGAGGAAAAGATCTATCAGGGTGATCAGCAAGGACCCATACCCTCAGAATTTCCTAAGGGCTATGACGCCTTCTATATTATGAAGTATGAAGTATCACAAGGCCTATATGCCAAATTTTTGAATCTGATTGGGAGTACGGCTGCTACAGTTAGAGTGAATCTTGGATCACCGAATTATGAAAAACACGGTGGCACTATAAGCCTAAAAGACGGAAAGTATGTTGCAGGTGCTCCGGAGCGTAGAAACGTCTATTTTCACTGGGACGATATGATGGCTTTTACCGACTGGGCTGCTTTGCGACCATATACAGAATTTGAATTCACAAAAGCATCCAGAGGTCCGTCAAAACCGATGGCTCAAGAATATCCCTGGAATTCTTCATCTATTGATGAAATGGCACTTCGGATAGATCCGGTTACACAAAATCAAGTCATGCTAAGTGGTCTTACCGAAGCTGACCTTTCTGAATCAAATCGGGCTCAGTTTGGTGCATCCTACTACTGGGTGATGAACCTGGCAGGAAGCATGTGGGAGAAAGTGATCACCGTTGGGGATGAGGTAGGCAGAGCATTTACTGGAGTTCACGGAGATGGATCTATCAGCTACTACGGTTTTGCCGATGTTGAAGGTTGGCCGGAAGGTTTTCAGGAGGTGAAGGGATATGGATATCGTGGAGGAGGGTATTACGGAGTAAAAGGGGAGATTACTGATTTCAATCCTTTTAGTCCCATTGCATACCGAACCTATGGAGCATGGAGTGGGGGACCAAGAAATGCAGCTTATGGCTACAGAGCTGCCCGCACGGCACCTAAATAAGTGGTATAAAAAAAGGCAGCCCAAGGCTGCCTTTCTGAATGGATGAGTTTTTAAGTCGACTCTGCGATTGACACCTTCTTAGTATTATCATCCGGATTTCTATCGATGAGTTTGTTTAATGGATCTACACCGGCAGATGAAGGCTTTTGATCTACTTCTATTTCTATGATATTATCATCACTTGTGAATTTATGCTTCTTCAGGTAGATGAATTTTTCATCTCCATCTTCATCTTTTGTGTAGATCCCAACATCAATCCAGTCGCTGATTTCCACCTGTGTGGAGAATCCCAGGCTGTCAGATTCCATCTTCTTCGTACTCAAATCAAGGGTAACTACATATTTGCCATTGCCTGTTTCCTGATAAGTCGCTTCATCCACTTTGTTTTCATACAATATGATCTTATCAAAAAAGTCCGTGATTACGCTTTGCATACTGTCGGCAGTGACCGTTCGCAAATACCCAATCAAATCGATGGTTGTTGCATATCTGCCATTTCGCTCAAGTGCTCCAAAGCCCCAATCATCAATAAACCTTTTCAGCGCAACATTCACACTGTCTTCGCCGATGTAATCTTGAAGTGCATACATGATATTAGCACCTTTTCCGTAGTGTATGTATGCTTGATTTTCTGCCAATGCGAGTGGCATCTCCTTTTTCTGTTCGGTGGTACGTCCACTCAAGTATCTGTTCAATTCCTCTTTTAAGAACTCTTTGAGATGCTCCTGTGGATACTCCTGCTTCATTACCATCAGTGCCGAATACTGAGAAAGTGATTCTGAAAGTACGGCACTTCCCTGCACATTGGCCGGAAAGAGCTGATGGCCCCACCACTGATGTGCCAGCTCGTGAGCGGTGACGAAATAGGTAACATCCACATCATCCTCTTCTTCAACCTTCACCATGAATCCGATAGCTTCAGAAAAAGGAACTGTATTGGCAAATGATTGTGCAAACGAAGCATATCGCGGGAATTCCAGAATACGCATCTGACGATATTGGTATGGACTGAAATTCTCAGAGAAGTATTTGAAAGAGTGCTTCATACCCTTCATCATGCTTTCCAGATTGTATTCATGCCCTTTGTGGTAATAGATTCCCAGATCAATTTCCCTATCTGTTGAGTCATTTAAGGCAATCGAGGTATTATCTTTAACCACCTCATACCTGGCCGAAACGATGTTGAAAAAAGGCATCATTTTCTGATCCATTTTGTAGTGGAAGTAGCGTCTTCCGTTTTCTTCCCATTCCCGCTGCAAGTAGCCTGGAGCGATAGCGATCTGATCCGGAACCGTTCCTACGATTATCTCAAAGTCTATTCCATGCGAATCGTCGCTGATGAAGTTCTGACGTAACCCAATCGGATTATCACGCTCCATCATGCGTTCTTTTGGTTCCAGATCATTGTCTTTTCGATCATCATCACTACCAAGCTCATTCCCGGAATTGTAACCTAAACTCGGGAAGCTACCATTATTAAGAAAGGTGCCATTGAACACAATGCTAGTATTGGAGCCTGATTCTTTGAATCCTTCAGAATCAAATACATATTTAAAGTCCATCGTAATCGAATCCCCTGGCATAAGGGGTTGCTCTAATTGATGAACGTAGTAACGATATTCATCATAGCTCTCTACAATTGTCGTTGGTCTGCTGAAAGTAACAGTCTCATAGGTAAGGTCTTCGTCCAGCCCTAGCTGAAGATGGATGCTGTCGATCGGCTGATCTTCGAAATTCTTGAGCGTATATGTGCCTTCCATACTATAATCCCGATCATCGGGATAAAGTTCTGATCTGACATCTATTCGAGTGATTTTCGGCTGTTTTACATACTCATACTTCTTGAGTGTACGCTCATAATCAGCTTGTATAGCCTCTTGTTCATCCGAATTTCTATACGTGTTTTCAATATTCGTGTTGTAGAAAATGTAACATCCTGACATAACAAAAGTGAGAAACGTGGTGATGATCAATGTAAGAATCGGTCTCGATAAACGCATTTTACCTATGTGCCATCTCCATTTCATAGCAGCTTCTGACCCTCGCACTGCAAACACAACAGCAACACCAAATAGAAATATGCTGAATGCCAGCCAGTAAAGATCAAACCATGAAAAGCTTTTCACGAAATGACCATATCCGTTCATTTCAGAATAGGTACCAAGGCTGGCGCTACCAAATTGAAACAAGCTATGCTCTAGTCCTAGAAGATCTAGCACGCCAGTAGCAATGAAAAAGACAATCACCACCGCATGTCCCAGAAACTTGTTGTTGACCATCACCTGAACGAAGAATGCCAGCAAGGAGAATAAGATCACAAAAGAGAATGTCTCTGTGAATAGTGTGTAGAAATATACTGGCAGATCAAACTTATAATACCCCTTGGCCGCTTGTATGATTACTCCGGACCCAATTAGAATTAGGTTGAGTATCACAAAGACTAATATCAATCCTATGAATTTGCTAACGAGGCTTATAAAGTCAGGCATTGGTAAGGCATCCTGTATCAAGTTGATTTTAACATCACGTTCTTTCCAAACCAGCTCCCCGGAATAAAACACCAGGATGATCAAAAAGAACAGTCCAAATGACCCGGTGATCAATTCGATCATTAAGTAAGTAGTGGGATAAGTATATGTTCCGAAAACACGGCCAACAAAAAATGAATTGACCACCATCAGGAACATGCCAAAGACGATGATGGCCTGAAAAGGCACACTTTTAATCACAGTCTTGAAGTAAAACCACGTTTGCTTTCTAAGCTGGAGTAAGTAAGTGCTGAATCCAAAATTGAAGCTAACCGATGGGATAGAAACACTTGTTTTCGAAGCACTTTCTGCTTTAGTGGTCTTTTTCTTAAACCAGGACTTGCGCACCACATTGAAGCTGAATGAAAAATACCCAATAATGAGTGTGAGTAATCCGATCCCCATCCACATGAGTCTGTTCCACATCACTACTCCTTCGAAAGGAACGACCATGCTGTTTTGTTCAGCGACTGTCCAATATTGGATCTTATTAGCGATGGTGCGAATGGCGAAAGGATCAATAAGAGCAGCCAAATCTCTGTTGTCCACCTCTCTGGTAAGAATGAGTGCGATTTGATAAACAGCAAAAAGCAGGATCCACTGGACGTACACCGTAACCATTTTTCTGGATAGAGCTCCGGTTACAAAGAACAAAGCACTTGTAAAAAACAGATTAGCCAGGACAATGGTAGCAAACGGTTGAATGTAGTGATAGAAATTGAACGCTAGCATTTTATCCTTGTCCGGATTAAATAGTTCACCTAGCATAAAACCAAACATCATTCCCGAGAATACGAAAAGTACTACTAGAAATGAGCCCAAAAACCTTCCAAGTAAATAATCGAATTTGGAAATAGGGGTAGTAAAGAGCATGGATTCTGTATTGTGCTCAAAATCTCTCAAGACAGCCACGCCCATAATAGCGGATGTGATCATCATCATGATACCTGAAAGGATCGCCATCATATTGGCAATCGTAGTAGGGGAGTTTTCTTTTACTAAGCCTGACCCACCGCCTACCTGAATGATGTCAGTGCTCATGGTCAGCACGGCCATTAAAAAAAGAATGGCAAAGTAGACATAAGTTGCCGGTCGCTTTTTGCGATACTGAAGCTCGAATTTTAATATTTTAAACCACATAATTTTACGATTTAGAGGTATGAATTAAGCGGGTACCGCTTCAGGTTGAGTTGAAGATAAAATATGAGAGAAATACACATCTTCCAGATCTGCTTCTACTGCTTCAAATGATGCATCTGGTTTAGTGTCAGACAGCACATGTATTTCAGGTTTCCCTGCAATCAATCGATCAGAAATGACCGTGAAATCGCTCTGATATTGTTCTAATTCCACTTTTTCGATCTTTTTCTTCCAAACTTTGCCCGCTACTTCTTCCAGAGCGTTGGCCGGACTTCCCTGATAAAGGACTGTTCCCAGGTTGATGATAGCCATACTGGTACATAGTTCCTTCACATCATCCACGATGTGCGTACTTAAAATCACCACCGTATTTTCACCCAATTCACTTAACAGGTTGAGAAAACGGTTTCTTTCTGCAGGATCCAGACCTGCGGTTGGCTCATCTACAATAATCAACTTTGGGTTCGAAAGGAGGGCTTGTGCAATTCCGAAACGTTGCTTCATCCCGCCGGAATAGCCACCCAGGTTTTTCTTTCTGGCTTGCCACAGATTAGTCTTGTGTAGGAGGCTTTCTACTAACTCTTTACGCTCTTTGCTGTTAGCGACCCCCTTGAGCACAGCCAGGTGATCAAGGAGCACCTCAGCGGATACCTTTGGGTAAACACCAAATTCTTGAGGGAGGTAGCCCAGAATCTTTCTTACTTCATCTTTTTCGCGAAGCACATCCAGATCGCCTAGCATAATGCTGCCAGTATCTGGCTCTTGTAATGTGGCAATGGTACGCATGAGACTGGATTTTCCGGCTCCATTAGGACCCAGGAGTCCAAACATACCGGTTGGAATATCCAGAGAAACATCATTTAGCGCTTTTACGCCATTTGAATAGGTCTTTGATAAGTTGCTGATAGTTAGATTCATCGTGATTGTTTTTTAGTATATGATGCAGTTAGTGCATCATACGTATCAATTTATTTTATTTTATTGATCCGAGGTTCTACGAAATGATAAATGGTTGATCGGGCAGGCTGGATGACGAAAGTTTGGTTACTTAAGGTGCGTTCTGAAGGAAAGGATCAGAAAGACGACTAGGTCAACCTAAAATTAATCCCTATTCCCTTATGAGTGAGGTACGAACGAGACTTGGGAATCTTTGGCATGAGAGTAACAGTGACTCCCATTGGGAAGGAGGATATGATAAACTACTCAGGATGATAAATTCGTTCAGCATTTTTCCTGACTTCATCAATATTCAGCGTCATTGGCTTTCGCTTTTGGCTAAGGAATAAGGAAATCTGATCATCATAATGGGGACTGTCCGGTCGATTGGAAGCACCAAAGACATTGACAGTTTCAATGATCGGTAAACCTTCTTTAGGGTATCTCACCATCATGATGTACGATTCACCGGTTTTTGCTCGTACTTTACCCTCACCCATATAATCAGAATGCATGGCTGCAATGACATCAGGTAAACCGCCAATTGGATATTCTTCATTACCTCGCACCAGCTTTTGATATTCACCAAGGGTTACATCGATCTTTCCAAAATAGTGAAGCAGGTATCTTCTTACATAGTCCACTGCTTTGTAATACTGTTCAGTAGAAACGTTTTTTACGTCAATCTTATCAGAAACACGCGCCAGACCTTTATACAAAATATTCAAGTGAGCAGCACCCATTGCATTCACATCTGCCTTCTTATCCCAACTTTGGATAATCTTTAGCACTTGCTCAGCAGAATCAGCTTGTGCAGGATCCAAATCAAAAACAGGATTCAGGTCGATCCAATAAACCAGGGAATCTGGTAGGGTCGCATCATATTTAATATCCAGGAAATCATTCCAACTCAGTTGATCATATTGATCAATCAATTCCATGAAACGATAGCTCCGATTGTTATCATACGCACGATAGCCCATGGTAGAATCAAAGTCTGCAGGCTTAAGATTATCGGATGTAGCAGTGGCATTGAATGCACCATTGTTGGTGTTGAATAAATAGCCGGATGAAGGGTTGGTGATTTGTGGTAAATCATAAAAGGGATGATAGTATTGTGGTATGATTTCAGAAATATTTCCTGGGAGGGTAGTGCTCCAGTCATAGTTAGGATTTCGTTCGGGCACTTTTCCGTTTCCCACATAAAACAAGCTGTCGTATTTGTCTGCATAGACAATATTAAAGCTGGGGATGGCCGTCATTGATAATGCTTCTTTGAATTCTGCAAGGTTGGTTGCTTTGTTCATCTTGTACCATTGTTCGATGGCACGTATCTCATCAAATACGGCCATGTGAAAAGCAAACGCTCCTTTGTCATTCTTAACCACCGGACCGTAAATCGAGTAAAAAGCATCCCGCTTCACTCCAATTTTGATTCCAAGGAAGACTTTGACTTTCAGTTTGATCTTTCGTTTTTCTAATTGCAGCCATTCATCATCTACCCGGTATAAATTTTCCTTATCCGGATGCATTTCCAATTGGAAAACATCTCTTTTATCAAAATAATTGACGGTGTGAGCCCACCCCAGGTGTTCATTGGTTCCATGAAAGATCACAGGTCCACCAGGGAACAATCCTCCAAGCATGTTCCAACCTTCATCACTGACAAGATGTGCTTCATACCATGCGGCAGGTCCTTCGAGTGGCTGATGAGAATTCACAGCCAGAAACACTTCCTCACTGGTGGTCTTCTTCCTGCTGATGGCAAACGCATTGGATCCTTTTGTTTCAAAATCCACCGTATCCACCTTACCATCAAAGAGGTTCCGAATGAGATTGTCTGCACCATCCTGCACCGCTAGTTGCAGGACGTATGCTTTGAAAATATCCGTAATAGAAACCGGAAAGGCCTTTTTCACTAAAACTTCTTCTTTGTGAGCTTCTGCATAGGCATTCAAACCAGCAACGTATCCTTCAGCGATTTTGATAAATGCGGGATCAACTTCATCCAGATGTTCTTTGACAATTTCTTCACAACGAAGCAGGCCAACCACATAGTCGATGGGTGCTCCATCAGGTCCCTGGTAGCGACCCATCATTTGTTTGGCTGCAAGCAAGATCTCTTGAATGGTTTTGAAGTCATCCTCTGCATGTGCCCAGGCTAAACCATAGGAGACCTGCGGATCTGTAGAAGCATAGATGTGTGGTACACCCCATTGGTCACGGATGATTTCAATCTCGGACGGGTTGAATTGCCCCTTGCAAACGATTGTTGCAAGAAGCAATATCACATAAAGTAGTCGCATCAATTAATCTTCGAGTATTACCGCTGGTAAGTTAAGTTTTTTGTAAAGGTCATTGAAAGCCTTCAACTCGATATTGATCAATTCATTCTTACGCTCAGCATATGATTCCCATTCTTCCTTCAGGTCATCATATCGGTCCTTTGCGCCTTGCGTTAATCGCGGATCAGCTACATCAATAAAGGATTTCAAACTCATCATTTGGCTGTTCAGCTTATTTTGGAAATTGATTACGTCCTGGAAGGTTTCCTGTTTCGGCTGAATGAGTTCGTTTTCCCACGCTTCGATTTTTTGAACCAATGCTTTTGCTGTATCCAGTAAATCCTTAGCTTCTTCCAGGTCTTTCAACCTTTTCTGATACGCTTGCAGCTGTGCTTTTCCCGACCGCATAGTATTCACGCTCTCGTGCATGTCTCGGATCATATCCTCAATCTCTGTAAGCATGTTTTGTTGCGACTCCCAGTCAGCTTTAGCATATTCCTGACCAGGTACTTCCAAAATGTTTACTTGAGTAGAAATTGTGTCTTCCTCTGTTAAAAGTCGAATCGTATAGGCACCAGGTGCTACCCTCGATCCAGTGTAATCCCCAAAAGAGAAAACGCCATCCACTGCAAGAAGTGTCTCACGCCTAAAATCCCAGGTAAAACGATTTACGCCTTTTTTCACGGGTAAAATCTGTGGGGCAGGAGGTCCACCCTGGAACGACTTGAATGATTCATCTTTCTGGCTGGAGAATGATCTGATTACTTCATTGCCATCAAGAATCTCTACTTTCAATTCAACACTATCAGGTAATTCTTCACTGAGGAAATAATCAAAAGTCACGCCTGAAGAGGGATTCTTGCCTGCTTCAACAGGAGCACTTCCACCCAAAATTCGATAGTGATTTTCCTTGGTAAACAATGCACCATTTTTCATTCCTTTTCCTAGTGTTCCCTGGATAGCACTCAGGTCATCCAAAATCCAGAATGATCGCCCAGCTGTAGCAGCTACCAGATCATTTTGTCTAATGGTCAAATCATTGATAGGAACCACAGGCAGATTTAGTTGAAGTTTGGACCAGTTGGCACCATCATCCGAAGACACATAAAGCCCGGTTTCCGTACCGGCATAAAGCAAGCCTCTCACTTTAGGATCTTCCCGAACCACTCGAGGGAATCCATTTGGGTCATCAAATCCATTGGTGATCTTCGTCCATGAGGAACCGTAATCATTAGTTTTGAATATCAGTGGAGTTAGGTCGTTGAATTTGTATCGCATGACCGTGATGTAAGCTGTGGCTGGGTCATGAGGAGATATTTCAATCGAGTTGATGATACCTTCCAGCAATCCTTTTGGTGTCACATTCGTCCAGTTGGCACCTTCGTCTTTGGTAATATGTACCAATCCATCATCTGAACCAACCCAAATCACTCCATTTTCATGCGAGGATGCCGCCAGGTACATGATGGTATTGTAGTTTTCTCCACCTGCTGCTTCGTTTGTGAATGGCCTTCCACCAGGTCCTTGCTTGGTGGTATCGTTCCTAGTAAGGTCCGTTGAGATGGTTGCCCAGGATAATCCTCCATCAGTCGTTTTGAAAACGACATTACCTGCATGGTAAATGGTATTTGGATCATGCGGTGATGCAACAATCGGAGCGTTCCAATTGAAGCGGTGGCTGAAGTCTTTGGGAATACCACTCAAACGCTGCTCCAGGTATTGCATGATCGGCTTACCCTCTTCGGTTTTTTTCTCCCATCGCTCAATGATTCCCTGATAACATCCACCATAAATCACCTCCGGATTTTTGGGATTGAATGCCAGGTAGGCACTTTCACATCCTGCCACGGAATACCAGTCTTTCCATCCAATACCCCATCCATTGGTCCGGCTTGGAATAGCTATCGCTGAATTGTCTTGTTGGCCGCCGTAGACATTATAAGGAACCAGGTCATCAGTGATTACTCGATAAAACTGAGCGGTAGGCTGGTTTTGTTGTGTTGACCAGGACTGCCCTCCATTGAAAGAGACATTTGAACCTCCATCATTGGAGTTGATCATAAGCTGATTATTAGTGGGATTGATCCACAAATGGTGATTGTCACCATGAGGGACAGAGACATTTGAAAAACTTCGACCTCCGTCAATGGATTTCATGACCGGTGCATTCAAGACAAAGACTTTGTTCTCATCCTGCGGATCTGCGAATACTTCCATGTAGTACCATGAGCGTGTGATCAGAACTCTGTCTTTATTTATTTGCATCCACTTCTTGCCCGCATCATCTGATCGATAAAGACCTGACTTAGATCCCTCTGCTTCGATGATCGCAAAGACACGATCCGGGTTAGCGCGAGAAACAGAGATTCCCGCTTTACCAAACTCTTCAGGAAGTCCTTCCTCCATCTTCTCCCAGGTTTCACCGCTATCTGTTGATTTGTAAAGTCCTGACCCTGGTCCACCTGACCTAACCGTCCATGGGTATCGCTGATGATCCCACATAGCAGCATAAAGGATACGAGGGTTGGTCATATCCATGGAAAGGGAAGAAGCACCGGTGCTGCTATCGACAAACAAGACTTTTCTCCAATTGACACCACCATCAATCGATTTGTAGACACCTCGCTCCCCGGAAGGTCCATAAAGCGCTCCCTGTACCGACACATAGACAATGTCTGGGTTTGAAGGATGTATGACAACATCCGAGATATGCATGGACTTATCCAGCCCGATGTGTTTCCAAGTTTTCCCTGCATCTGTACTTTTATAAACACCATCACCACTGGAGGTCATTACACCCCGAATTGCATGTTCGCCCATACCTGCATAGATCACATTGGGATCTGATTCAGCGACCGAGATCGCTCCAACGGTTCCGGTTTTTAGTTGTCCGTCAGAGATGTTTTGCCAGTTGATACCTCCGTCTGTAGTTTTCCAGATTCCACCTCCTGTGGTTCCCATGTAGTAGGTCATGGGGTCGTTCACCACTCCGCAGGAAGCAACACTTCGACCACCACGCGTTGGGCCAATGTTTCGCCATTTTAGGCCTTCATATAACGAGGCATCTATTTTATTTGAGTCGTTTGATTTATTCTTTTTCTGGGCATCTACGGTTGAAAATGTGAATAATGCTAGAATAATTAAGAGGTATTTTTTCATGGTTTTAAGGGTTAGGTTTAGAAGTCCACAGAATTTTGGAAAATATATTTATTCCCCTCCTGGGAGGGGTAGGGACGGTCCGCCGCAGCGGTGGGTTTTATAATTATGTTTTCTGGTCTTATAATTTAATATTCAAAAATGACTTTTCTTCAAGAACCCACCTCTTTCTCCTCCGTGGAGGAGACTTAAGGAGTCATTTTTGAATGTATAAATAGTGATACATCGGATGAAGGTTTAGAATCCGGGCAATATCATCACTGCATTTTGCATCAAGCGTGATGGTCCAAGCCAAAACATCCGGTACTGGGTGTTATCGATCAGGTAGACAATTTTACCCTCACCCATATTAACGACACCTGCAAAAGCGAGTCCTGTGATATGTTCCAGGTTTTCTTTCGATGCATAGCCGGCTACCAACAGGCTGGATGGATCTTTTTCGTAATAGCCTACAGTCTGTATTTTTTCTGAGGGAATGATTCCATCATTACCGAACTTAAGTGAATAGAGGCTTGATTTCAAGCCAAATGCGAGTGGATGAGTTGTGTCGATTATGGCATTCATTGCTGATCCCGGAACTCTTCGCTTCCCAAAATAATCCTCGCGATCGGCATATTTTAGGTAGTTGCGCTCATCGCTGCTATCCTTCGGGCTTTTCTTCATTTCTACTTCCGTGATTTTGGAGTTTTCTTTCGTGAGGAAGGAAGCAGCACTTTCAGTTGCAATCAAGGTGCCTCCGTCATTGATCCATTCTTTGATTTGTTCCTGCTGTTCCTCACCAAATAATGCTTTGAGTGTGCTTCCACCCCCTGGAAGGATCAGCACATCATAGTCTTTGAGGTCAGCGCCACCAAACCGGAATCCTTGCTTTGGGAGGCTGGTTTGTTCCAGAGCAGTCGTTCGAATGCGTTCAATTGGCAACTGTGTCACCCAGTCAAAAAGAAAGTAAATCTGACCTCCTGTATAGGAGCTAAATGGCGGATCTACCATTATGGCAATTTTAGGTTGCTTGACAGGTCGATTTCCAGTATTGGCCAAATCCATCCCTGTCTTCATTCGACCAGAGTTGAAACCAACAATCTTAACACCTGAAGCGATGGCTATTTGCTTGATGTCTTCATCGATCGTCTTGGATTTTTCCCGATTTCGTCCTTTTAGAATGATCAACGAGCCAGCAGGAAATGAATAATTACCATCACTGAAGGGTTTTTCAGCAGATCTCACGTTGTATTTTTTTGCCCAGAGCATTGCCAGTGCTTGCGGAGCATTTCGTTGCGACCAATCAATCACGTACGCATAGCCTGCTTCATTATTGGCTACCCCGCCTTGACTTTTCGGCATTTCAACTACCTCTTCCATATCCACAGAATAACTGCCGGCTGTTGACCAGGCATCAAGATTATAAGCGATTGGAGCCGACCATGTAGCCATGTCATACATGACAGAGTCTTCGATAGCCATATTTCGCTCCATGATGCTGTTGATAAACAGTGCTCGTGGTTGATCGGTAGGAACCACGAAAGTTCCTTGTGGGAGCGACTTCCTGCCGACCGACCCGGTGCGATAGTCTTTTGCAGCAGTAACCTGGAAATTACTATTAGCCCGATAGACTGAAACTCCATTTCGTTTCAATACCCGAACCAGCTCATCAGCGTACATGTCATTGTTTGCAAAGAAGTATGCTTTGGTACTTGTTTTACTATTGGCTGGCTTCCAGGCATCAAAACTGTATTTAAGCAACTCTTTTCGATTATTGGCAGATGCTTTGATGGTGGCAATAGATGTTGTATAGTGATCAAAAATTCGTTGACGCAAAGTCAGGTGATAACCGTCATCTGTTTCTACAATACGTCCACCTGCGGAGTGACCTCCCTGCTCGGTAAGCATACCAATGGCACCCATTACGCTAGGCCAGCTGGAGCCATAACCAGGATAGAAGAAGTCAAAGGCATCTCGGGTGAAGTAGTTGATTTGATGCTTGTCAAACGCTGCAACGTTGGCATCACCAAAGACTTTAGACCAGGGCTCGTATGTATCCGGAAGTAATTTATTTCTTGGTGTGGTCCCCGGCATGGTGAAGTAATTAGAATTGTATCCTTGCTCGTGATAGTCCACATGAACCTGCGGCATCCACTTTTGATACTCCCCTGTGTGCCCTCTGGATTCAGGGTGCACGCCCCATATCCAGTCTCTGTTCAGGTCAAACCAGTAATGATTGGTTCTGCCTCCCGGCCAGTCTTCAAAATGCTCTAAATCTTTAGGTTCTACTCCAGGTCTTCCCAATCGTTTCATGGATTTGTACCAATAGACGTACCGATCTCTTCCGTCCGGATTAATGCAGATATACATGATGATGACAGAGTTTTTCAGGATGTCCAGCGTTTCCTGATCCGTGGCAGCCGCCATTCGATAAGCTACCTGCATGGCAGCCTCGGAGGAGGAGGCTTCATTTCCATGAATGTTGTAAGAAAAGGAGGTGAAAACCGGTTGATTTTCAATGATGGACTGTGCCTCAGAATCAGATGCAGTGAGAAGGTTTAAATGCTCCTCTTTGATTGCATCGATGTTATTGATATTTTCCTGAGAAGAGATCACCAGATTGACCAGTGGTCTTCCTTCATAGGTTGCACCATACTCATTATAAAGCACTCGTGGAGATGAAGATGCTAGCGCCTTATAATATTGAACGATATGTGCGTAACCGGTAAAGTTTTCACCGAGCGGATAATTCAAAAATTGCTCAGGTGATTGAATGTCTGCGTTGATTGGAAGATCGGGCTCAAACGAAAAACGTTCTTGGTCTACCACTTGAGGTTGTGCAAAGCTGCTAAATGATGCAACTTCGATTATCAGAAATGCGAATAATAATAACTTCATATCTTAAAAGGTTAGGCTTTGAAGATACAAAGAGCTGATCACTTTACCGGAGGCAAAGTGATCAGCTGAAATTATTCTCTGCGAGTGGTAATTTAGAACTTAGTATTGTTCAAGAAAATAATTGATGATATCCGTGGTTGTTATGATTCCAACAAGCTTCTCACCATCTACTACTGGCAGTGCATGAAATTCTCTTTTAGCAAGTATTTCAGCGGCTTCTTTTAAAGTGTCTTCAGATCCTACGGTCTCAGGGCTGTGTTTCATCACCTGGTTGATAGATAGCATATCGAATATTGCCTCATCGGAACCTGATTGCTCGTCTCCAAAGGTATCACCAAAACTGATCCGCAGAATATCGGTCTTACTAAGTATTCCTATGAGGTTGTCTCCGGAAACTACAGGTATGTGCCTGATATTATGTTTAGCAAAAAGTGAATTGGCTTCTTTCAGGGAGTTGTTCACGTTTATTGTTAATACATCCTTCGTCATTACGTTGGATACTTTTTCTCTCTTTTTCATGATTGTGTTATTTATAGTTAGTCACTTGTGATTGATGCCCGGTGGTAGCGCATGGCTATTTCAGGATCAGGGTTTAATGAAATGTTTGCTTTGTCTTTTCCTTCATAGTCCAGATGATTCAGTACATATCGGATCGTTTCTAATCGTGCTTTCTTTTTATTATTTGCTTCAATGATGATCCACGGGCTGTAGGACATGTGTGTTCGGGAAAACATCTCTTTCTTGTAGCGTGTGTAATCATCCCAATGCTCCTGAGCTTTTTCGTCTATAGGGCTCAGTTTCCATTGTTTGAGGGGGTCACCCTTTCTTGAGTCGAAGCGCTTTTTCTGCTCTGCTTTTGATATGGAGAGCCAGAATTTGATGATTTCTACACCATCTTCATATAGCATGTGTTCAAATTCAGGGACTTGCAGTAAGAACTTTTTATATTCCTGCTCAGTACAAAAACCCATAACCGGTTCAACAACTGCACGATTGTACCAGCTTCGATCGTAAAAAGTTATTTCCCCTGGATTGGGTAAGGTATTAACATACCGCTGAAAATACCATTGTCCTTTCTCTACTTCAGAAGGTTTGCTTAATGCCACCACTCTCATAGAGCGAGGATTGAGGTGTTCGATGAAACGTCTGATATTTCCTCCCTTTCCTGCCGCATCCCTTCCCTCAAAAATGATTGCAACACGTCGGTTGTTCATATAGATATCTCGCTGAAGTTTAACCAACTCTACTTGAAGCTGTTTAAGCTCATGCTGATAGTTTAGCCCAAACATCAGTTTCTCAATGTCGTGATTCTTTTCTCTAAGGATTTTTTGAATTCCCTCTTTTGAGTTGATTAATGCTAAATCCTCTTTCGTAAGGTCAAGTTGTTTGTTGTTTCTTTCGTCTCCCATCCCTTTTCTTGTTGATTCGAGTCCAAGGTAGATTCGCCGGTCTTTTTGATATAGGAGGATGGTCAGGATTACTTATGACAATCGTCAGGAGTTGGTTTAGAAATAAAAAAAGCAGCACGGGAGCTGCTTAGAAAATTATGTTTTATAAAGACTATTCTTCCTTCAAAGCATTGGCCGGATTAGCTACCGCAGCTTTGTAAGATTTAGCACTTACAACCACCCAGGTAAGTACCAATATTAGAATAATCGGGAGTACCAATAGATACCAACTTAGTTCGATTCGGTAGCTATACCCTTCCAGCCAGTCATTCAGCCAGTAGAAGGCAACTCCAATTCCCACAACTCCACCAATCATGACCAATCGAGTGAAGTCTCTGATCATCATACGTAGGAGTGAAGGTACAGTGGCTCCCAATACTTTTCTTACTGCGATTTCCTTAAATCGTTTTTGAAGAACGAAGGTGGTGAGAGCGAAGAGTCCCAGGAACGCGACGAGTATGGCCAGCAAGGAGAAAGTAGTAAAAACTCCCCCAAACTTTCTTTCTGCTTCATAATGCTTTTGAAAGGAATCATTCAGGAAGAAAGCATCCAGTGGATAATCCCTAGCATTTTCGTTCCAAATATTTTCGATGGAGTTGATGGTCTTCAAAATATCCTTCGAAGAGATTTTTGCTAATACATATGCCTGATGGTGTTCACCGATTTCCTGAGAGGGGCCACCACCGTATCGAAAAATCATGGAACCAATTTCATGCTTCAAAGAGGTGTAATTGAAATTTTTAACAACACCTACTATCGTAAAATCTAATACACTCTGACGTGAGATTTTTTTTCCTATTGGATCATCCCATCCAAGTTCTTTTGCTAAAGATTCATTAATAACAACCGAAGAGGTATCGGACATGTTATCATGGAAGAATCTGCCTTTCAACATCTCTATATCCAGTACTTCCAGGATTTCGTGGGAGGTAAAGGTGTTATATGGACTAACGGATCTGTTATCTTCTGTTGGCACATTATAAGCCCAGTCTCCAAATCCATGGAATGGGACATTGCTGGATTTACCAACTACCTCTATGCCGGGTAGCGATTCCAACTCCGTTTTAAATACTTCATATTTATCTCCAAGCACCCTTCCACCATTAATTACCAGAGTCTGGTCAATATTAAGCCCAAGATCATGTGACTGCATGTGCTGAACCTGTTTGAAAATAACAACTGTGGCCGCTACGAGAAATGCAGAAATAGCAAATTGAAAAGCTACCAGACCACTTCTAAGTCCTCTCTTGCCCGCTTGCTGTTTTTGTCCCCTTAAGGCTTTTAACGGGGAAAAGCCGGACATGATATATGCAGGATAAGACCCTGCAAGCAACCCCGCAACCAACAGAAGCATCAGCATATTTAAGAGATTCATTGGAGTAAAAAGCTCTTGCGGGCTAAACTCACGACCAGTAAGCTGATTGAAGAAATCGATGGAAGACCATGCAATAACCAAAGCCAAAAGCACTGCGATCGAGGTGATAAGCATAGATTCTATCAGAAATTGCGAAGCAATATTCTTTCTATAGGAACCAAGTGCTTTTCTTATTCCAACCTCTTTAGATCTTAAAGCTGATCGGGCGGTAGCCATGTTAATGTAATTAACACAAGCGATTAGCAAAATGAATATAGCAATCATGGAGAAGATGATTACATTTTTATAATCTCCACCATTATTCATTGAAAATCTTGGGTTGTGAAGGTGAATATCAGTGACCGGATAGAGCGTGTAGCCAAACAGCCGGTCTGGATACTCAGCCTCTAACTCCTCAAAGGTGGAATGGCCACTCCATTTCAGAGTTTCGGGTCCGGTATATTTTTTAAACAGCTGTCTCAAATGTTCGTTTACTACCACAGGGCTTGCATTCTTGTTGATTTTGGCGTAGGTCCAAACACTATTTCCTGTCCAGTGGGTGTGGTAGGGTTGTACTTCAGAAATAACATATTGATATGGAAAGTGAGTGTTATTTGGTGGGTCTACCACCACCCCAGTCACCTTCATGTTTGTTTCATCAATCATGATCGTTTGACCATATGCTTCAGAGTCAGGAAAGCACTTCTTTGCCAAAGACTCTGTTAGAACAATTGAATTTGGTTCCGAAAGGGCTTTTTCCGCATCACCTTTCAGGAATGTGGTCTCAAAGACTTTAAACATATTGGGATCTGCATGCGCCGATCCTTTTTGAATAAAGCTGCGATCATCGATTTGGAAAAGCGACTCCCATAAACCAGATACTCGTGTAGAGACTTCTATTTCTGCTATTTCCAGCATCATTGTTTCTGCCAGTAGTGGTGGAGTCCAGGGTCCTCTTTCACCATTGGCAACACGGTACATGTATTCTGCCTCAGGATAGAATCGATCGTAGCTTTTTTCGTGCTGAACATAAATAGTGATCAGCAAGCATGACGCAAGCCCGACAGCCAGTCCTAAAATATTGATGGCTGAATAAGACTTTTGTCTTGATAATGTCCTTATTGCTACTTTAAGATGGTTTTTGATCATTGCTAGTGTGGTTAATTGTTCAAAATCGTCTAGTTCTTTTAAGTACCTCCACCGAAAAAACCGAATGGTGTTCCAGGCAAACTTTCTCCGTGAATGATTCCGCTCAAACAGTTCAAGCAGATCTCCCTCGATTTGCTCGAGGTACCTGTCCTTGCAGAAGGTGCGAAGGAATCGTAACGCCCATTTTGGTGGAGTTTTTTCTTTCATTGTACAAATCCTAAGTTGGTTTTTGGAATCTGCTGATACAGCGAGTTTCTTGTACTGTGAACAAACTCAATGGCTTTGCTGCCTTCTGCAGTCACTCGAAACAGTCTTTTTCTTCGGCCCCCTCGCTCAGCGCTGGCACCTCCCATGTAGGAGGAGACAAACCCCTTTTTCTCCAGTCTATCCAGTGTAGTATGCACGGCACTAATATTTACCTTTCGTTTGATCTGGTTTTCAATTTCATCCATCACCTTCACGCCATAGGCTTCCTCTTTGAGAATTGCCACTATCATCAAGACAAGTTCTTCCAATTCTCCTAGCTGATAAGATTCCCTTTTCATATTAATTTCATAATTGTCAATCAAATACGAAGATAACTATAAATAGTTTCTTTCATGATTGTAAATCAAATACAATTGAAAATTGGAATAGTTGCATACAGAAAACATTTTTTCACGGTATTCCCTTGCGAACGACATAGGAGCGAGACTTGTGAATCTCTCTTAATTATCTAAGATTCCCATGACTCGGCTTCCTGCTAGTCCGCCTCCCAAGGGAATTGGGTATCCCAAAAAACTGTCATATTGAATGCAATGAAATATCTTTCATTTTTTTTAGTTAAACTCTTTAAAAGAGATTCTAATCAACCTTTTTTTAAAGATTTCTCCTATTGTTGAAAAGACAGTTTTTTAACTCATTGTTTCGCTCTCGGACCCATCTCCACTACCTCCAGGTTCTTGATCTCTCCGTTCTCCAGATCAAATCGTAATAAAGTTTTCACCTTATGAAAACCATGCTTTCCTGCAGCTCCAGGATTCATAAAAAGGAGGTCATTAGTTTTATCGGGCATCACCTTCAAAATGTGAGAATGCCCACAAACAAGCAGCTTGGGCCTGTATTGTTTTACATATCCTAGCACCTTGGAATTATACTTTGGTGGTTTACCGGCTATATGCGTGATAAGAACCCTCACACCTTCACGTTCAAATATTTCGCCTTCTTTACATTCCTTCCTAAGCTTACCACCATCTATATTGCCCCACACGGCGATAGTTGGTTTAAATTTTTGAAGATCTTCCAGCACCTCCATGTTTCCAATGTCACCGGCATGCCATATTTCATCCACTTGTGCCAAGTATTTAAAGATTGCGGGATCGAGGTATCCATGGGTGTCCGATAGCAGACCTATTTTCATTGAATTATCTTTGTTTGAAACTATAACCGGTTACGTTTCCGTTTTATAACCATGCAAGTGCTAAAGTATTTATTTGTTAGTGTAATCCTTATTGGAGTTTCTTCATTTCGTCCATTAGAAAATGAAAAGGTCAATTGGCTCACATTTGAAGAGGCCATTGCTATGCATGAAAAGGAGCCCAAAAAACTGCTCATTGACCTATATACTGATTGGTGCGGCTGGTGTAAGGTGATGGATCGAAATACCTACAGCAAGCAAGAGATTGCTACATATATTAATGAAAACTTCTACCCTGTAAAATTTAACGCCGAGCAGAAAGAACCGGTAGAATTCAGGGGACACACCTTTGAATTTGTTGCCCAGGGAAGGAGAGGGGTTCATGAATTGGCTGCTGCATTGACGAGAAATAAGCTGAGCTATCCTACAACCGTATTTATGGATGAGGAGCTGCGAATCATTCAGCCAATCGCCGGTTATCTAAAGCCCGAACAGATGGAACCGATTCTACTCTTTATTGGTGGCGATCATTTTAAGACCACAGCGTTCGAAGATTTTAAGAAAAATCACAAATCTTCACTCTGATCTGCAACCTTTCTTTTTTTTCATAATCTTTAGATTAAATATTGAGCTCAAGGGCTCGCCCTAACTCTTAATTTAAAAAGACTATGAAAAAATCATTCTTAATCACAATCCTAGGCATTTTGATTGCCGGCTTCACATTCGCTCAATCAGAAGAGACCAGAAGCTTATCATCTTTTTCTGAAATTTCAGCACACGAGGGAATTGATGTTTACATCCGGCAGGGAAATAAAGAGGAAGCGCGAATCGTTTCTGAAACTCATGATCTGGATGAAGTACTGACAGATGTAAGTGGAGGCAGATTAAAAATTCATCTGGAAGGCAACAACCACAGAAACATTAATGTAGAAGTTTATGTGACTTACAAATCCATCAGAGCCATTTCGTCATCTTCTGCATCCTCACTTTCATCAGAGGGCTCCATTGATGCAGGAGGAGATGACTTTGATGTCGATGTGAGCAGTGCGGGTGATATCGATGCAACCATTGAGAATGCAGATGAGTTGACGGTGGATGCATCGAGTGCAGGAGATGCCAGGTTGAAGGTATCATGCAATGAAATTGAAGCAGATGTATCCAGCGCTGGAGATGTTCAAGTTTCTGGTGTGGCGAAGATGCAGGACGTTGAAGTAAGCAGCTCAGGTGATTATGATGGATATGATCTGGAAAGTGAAGAAGCAGACGTTAGCGCCAGCAGTGGAGGAGGAATTAAGCTAAATGTTAGTAATAAACTGGACGCCCGGGCGAGTAGCGGTGGTTCTGTCCGATATAAAGGGTCACCTAAATACCTGGATGCCAGCTCAAGCAGTGGAGGCTCCATCAAGAAATCTTGATGCGCATTCAAAAAACACTTTCAAGCCTGCATACATTTGTGCAGGCTTTTTTGTTATGCATACATGAGAAAATTCTTCATCATTCTTCCAATTTTATTTTTTGCTTGTGAATCTTCAGAGGAACGAACACAACGTTTTTTTAATCTGGGTAATAAAGCCTTAAATGATGGCTTTTATGAGCAAGCCATAGAGTTTTACAATCAATCCTTAAAAGAAACTCCTAATTACGCTCCGGCTTTAAATAACCGAGGAGTCGCCCGAATCGAATCAGATCATCCATATGAAGCAATATTAGACTACAATCAAGCCATTCAAATTGATCCTGATTACCTCGATGCTTTGTTTAATCGAGCTTATGCTTATGAAGAGATCGGTCAATTTAAGAATGCATTGCAGGATGTAAAAACAATTCATACGCTCACAAATGATTCCGCTTTTGTTTATTTCTATGAGGGGTTGGTTCAAACCAAAATGAAACGATATGATGAGGCGCTCGTAAGTTTTCAGATGGCAGATGGGCTAAACCCCTTAAATCCTGAAACACTGATCAATGTCGCTACCATTTATTATTTCAAAGAAAAATATGATACAGCAATAAGTATTGTGAATCAGGCTATGGAGTTGAATGCCGATAATGCGAATGCATTTAGTCTACTGAGCCTCATTGAGCTGGAAAAAGGGAATTATCAGGGTGCCTTAGTCGAGGTGAACCGAGCCATGGATATTGTACCCGGAGAACCATACTTTCTGAATAATCGAGGGTACATCTTTTTGCAAATGGACTCTTTGGATGCTGCAATTCAAGATATCAACAGAAGCATCGTGTTGAACCCAAAAAACGGATGGGCATATCGAAATAAGGGGATTTATAAGATGAGACAAGGTGAATATAAGGAAGCTATCACCCTGTTTGAGCGTGCTATTAAAACCGGTGAATTCATTGATGAATTATATTCTTACCTGGGAGATGCTTACATGAAACTGGGTGATAAGATGAAAGCATGTGATAGCTGGAGGGAAGGGGTAACACAAAACGAACCAATGAGTCAGCAAAAACTAGATCAAAATTGTGATTGATCCTTCTTGAATATTAGTTGATTCAGTGCGACCAGGTGGCTGCAGATCAAAACAGGCATGATGAAGGTCGGCATGAGGATATAAGGAAAATAGAATACTGCCAGGTTAGACGCTTTAGAAAGAGTAGGTGTGTAGAAATATGGTGTATAAGAAATGGCCATCTGGATGAAATTGATAAGCAATCCAAGGGCTATCACATTCCATATTATGGCTCCTAGTTTACTTTTACTCCGGGTGCCTACCATAAAAACAGCTGCAAAAGGAGCGGATATTCCTGAGAGAATATCGAGGTTAGACCCTTCAAAAGTCACATCCATGGGCATTGCCTTAGATACCGCCAACCACCAGATCACCATCTGCAAAGGAATTCTCACAATATGAATATAATGCAGAGTGGTAATTGGAATATTATTAAGCAGTGATTTGGATCGTGGGATAGCAAAAGCCAGAATGATCATTACGAAGGTAAATCCTGCCATTAGAGGAATTCGGGGAGTACCTGAAAGGTTGGTGAAATATCCGTCGAAGACGAGTACACTTACTACAAAAATCCAGGCAACAAGAAACGTGATCACAAAAGATGGTGTTAAGTTTCTTTTGCCATTGGTTGCTGAGTTGACGCCAAAAAAAATGAAGCCAAGAACAGCGATGACGATGGCAATAAAAGTGCCTGCTACATATCCAGGGATGTCTTCCATCTTTGTGATTAGGGTGTGATCACCAATTTACGCAGAAAATTGAAATGAAATAGACATGCTTAATTTGCAACGAAATGAATTTCGATGAACTGACCAGTTTCTTGGAGAAGCGTGTGCAGCAACCCATGCCGGGAGATGTTGCACACCAAAGAATGAAGCCAAAGATGGCCAATGGTGCCCCACTGAAGTTGAAGCATGCCACGCCACCCCGAAAGGGAGGTGTGCTCATTTTACTATACGAGGAGGAGGGAAGTGTACGTTTTCCGCTTATTCAGCGCCCCAGCTACGAAGGGATTCATAGTGGACAAATGGCTTTACCGGGCGGAAGGCACGAGGAGGAGGACATGGACCTGTTTCAAACAGCACTAAGGGAAAGTGAGGAGGAAATTGGGGTTCATCGGGAAAAAGTAGAGATCATTGGAAGTTTATCTGAATTTTTTGTTGCTGCCAGCAATTACCAGGTATTACCGGTGATCGGTAAAATCAATCACAAGCCATCATTCATTCCAGAGCCACGGGAAGTAGATGATATTGTTACCCCACCCATCACTCATTTAATTGATCCTGAAAGACTAAAGGAAAAGGAAATAAGTGTGCGAAGTGGTTATCGGTTGATTTGTCCTTATTTCGATCTGGAAGGTCGGACTGTCTGGGGAGCTACAGCGATGATGTTAAGTGAACTGGTGGATCTTTTGAGTGAATACCCGGTTAGGTAACATAAAAGTCATTGAAGATTAACGATCAAACGAATCCTTTAGCGACTTCTAATCGTACTTTTGACTTATGGAAAAGCTAGATCGATACAACCCGGACGATACCTCCGATTTTGATGATCGATTAGAGGAAGAACAGGAAGTCATCGATGTTGAGATTGATGAAAATGAGCCTCTTGGGGAGGAGGAAGATTTTTACCGTCACCTGGAAGAATACTAATCGGAATAATCCTTACTTCCTTCTAATCTATTTACTAATTTTGCAGCGGCAAACGGGTACGACCAGCTCCTGCTGAATCCCCCAGGACCTGACGGTAGCAAGGGTAGGCGGTCGTAGCGGTGCGATGCTTCGTTTGCCATTTTTTCTTTCCTTCACAATAACCCCTACTAAATGAAATTTTTCATTGATACAGCAAACCTTGACGAGATCAGAGAGGCGCAAGATTTAGGCGTGCTCGACGGTGTGACCACTAATCCTTCTTTGATGGCCAAAGAAGGCATCACGGGCGAGGCGAATATATTGAAGCACTACAAAGACATCTGCGACATTGTGGATGATAATGTCAGTGCAGAGGTGATTGCTACCGAATTCGAAAAAATGGTAGCAGAAGGAAGAGAATTAGCAAAAATTGATGATAAAATCGTGGTGAAAATCCCGATGATCAAAGATGGAGTAAAAGCTATATCTGCCTTGACCGCCGAGGGGATCAGAACAAACTGCACCTTAATTTTTAATGCAGGTCAGGCCATTTTAGCAGCAAAAGCGGGTGCCAGTTATGTATCCCCGTTTATTGGTCGTCTGGATGATGTGTGTACCGATGGTCTCGCATTGATCGAGCAAATCGTTGGGATTTATGATAATTATGGATTTGAAACGGAGGTACTTGCCGCTTCAATCAGGCATAACATGCACCTGATCCAGTGTGCGGAGATAGGCGCTGATGTAGCCACTTGTCCGCTTAGCGTCATAACCGGGCTTCTGAAACATCCGTTGACAGATAGTGGATTGGAAAAGTTTCTTGCAGATTATCAAAAATCAAACAAATAAGATAATACGTAGTTGATGGTTGAGGCACTAGATTTACTTAATTTAGATGAAATGTACATCATCAAGGTGAAAGGGAAAGCGAAAATCCCAGATTATATACAGATCAGGGATCAGGATTTTGTCCTGGTAGCTTATTTTAGGACGGACCGTCCACTTAAGCGAATGGATAAGTTTGGCCTTGAAGGAAAAGATGAGGAACTTAAGCACCTGATCCAGAAACTTCCTTATGGGAAGCTTCAAAAACTAGAGTTATAAGTAAACTAAATGTCATTTTCTGAAGAACCTGTCGTTCGAGTATCTAATGCATCAATTTTTCAGGAAGACCATACGGTCTTGAGCGAGCTCGACTTTACCATAGATAAAGGTGAATTTACATATCTCATCGGTCGAACAGGAAGCGGCAAGTCATCACTATTAAAAACTTTATACGCTGATCTACCACTGAGACTCGGTCGTGCAGAGGTTGTTGGTTTCCCAATCAACAATATCAAATCCAGGGATGTGCCCTACCTAAGAAGAAAAATTGGAATCATCTTTCAAGATTTCGAACTCTTCTATGATCGTTCTGTTGCTGAAAATCTAACTTTTGTAATGAAGGCCACTGGATGGAAAGAGCCTGCAAAGATGAAAAATCGAATTGCAGAAGTATTGATGCGTGTAGGGCTTGGAGCTATCTCTGCAAAGATGCCCCACCAGCTTTCTGGCGGTGAACAGCAGCGTGTTGTGATTGCACGTGCGATGATCAATGAACCGCAGATCTTGTTTGCTGATGAGCCAACCGGAAATCTTGACCCGGATGTGAGTGATGGAATTCTCAAGCTTTTTGAAGAAATCAACAACAGTGGAACAGCCGTACTCATGGCCACTCACAATCATAAATTCATTGAAAAATTTCCTCACCGAGTCCTCAAATGTGAAAAAGGCAGGATTCTTGATTCGTCAAAAGAAAAGTTCGAATTAAGTGGCTGGTACTAGCGCTTAGTTCCTTAATGATTACCTTCACCGCATGAATAATCTTCTGATCTATGGTGCCTACGGGTACACTGGCCGATTGATAGTAAAAGAGTGTCTTAAACAAGGGATTAAGCCAATTATTGCTGGCAGAAATCCCGAAAAAGCCATGACCTTTGCCAATAAGCATGGATTGGAATACGATGTTTTTGAGGTTGATGAGCGTGCAAAATTAGAAAACTGGCTGAGACGAGGTGACGTGGTTATCCACTGTGGGGGCCCGTTCATTCATACTGCCAAAAGTATGGTTCAGGCATGCCTCGCAACCGACACACATTACCTTGATATTACAGGTGAATTTCAGGTTTTTGATCTGATCAAAGAATATGGGGAAAAGGCGAAAGAAAAAGGAATCATGCTTTTACCTGGAGCTGGATTTGATGTAGTCCCGTCGGATTGTTTAGCCAAACATCTTCATAGTCAACTACCATCTGCAAGTGATTTGAAGCTGGCCTTCGTAAGTAAGGGAGGGAAGTTGTCCAGGGGAACGGCTAAAACTATGATTGAAAATCTTGGGGAACCTCAGACGGTAAGAAGAGAAGGAGATTATGAAGGAGTGGCGATGGGGAAATCTGCCAGGGAAATAGATTATGGAGATTTCAGTCAAATCTCCATGGGTATTTCCTGGGGAGACATCTCAACAGCCTATTTTAGCACGGGCATTCCCAATATTGAGGTCTTCTCGGGTACGAATGAGCAGCAACTTGCCAAGGTGAGACGAGCCGCGCGGCTGTCTTTTATGCTTCGGTCTCGTACCATCAAAAACTTTTTGATGCGCCAGATGGATAAACGATCCGATGGCCCGAAAGAAAAAAGACGGAATGAATCTGAGATGTATTTGTGGGGACAGGTGAGTAATGGAAGTAAGACCATCGAAGCTCGCTTGAAAACACCAAATGGCTACACTTTGACTGCACTGACCTCTGTGCTGATCGCTAAAAAAATTCTGGAGGGAGATTTCAAGCCTGGATTTCAAACCCCCTCCTCTGCGTATGGTGAAGGCTTGATTTTGGAGGTGGAAGGCTGTTCTTTCTTATAGCTGTTTCCATTTCTTTGGTCAGTGAAGATGGTTTCATTGGTCGAATGAATGAAGCTTTCATATTGTTTCCTGCGTAAATTCATACCATGAAACACACGCTAATCACGCTTACAATCTTGATGTGCTTCCATGCCATCGCTCAAAAACCTGACCTTACGGGCACATGGATTGGAAATTCGACTTTTCTCAAAGAACATACCCAGCTTAAGTATGAGTTAATCCAAAAAGGAAATGCCCTTTCTGGATTTATCTATGCAAAGAATCAGAATGATTCGATCAAAGCAGCAATAGAAGGAACAATAGAAAATGGAACGATCGAGCTAAACGGAAAAGAAATCATTTACCGATCCGGGTCTGCTTGTATGGCAAAAAATATACTCAACTATAGCTTGAATAGCGGTCAGGAGACGCTGACAGGAAGGTGGAAAGGAGACATGAAACTCAATACATGCCCGCCGTTGGTTTCCGGCACAGTCACGCTGTTCAGAGAAAAATCAAACACGCCCATAGTTATCGCTGAGGAAGAAAAAGCTCCGATTCCTAAAATTTCTGAAGATGATGGAGTGGGGAAGGCGCTTGTGAATGAACTTCAAAAAAGAAAATACTACGCACTAATTATTGGAATCAATGAATATCAGGATGATGAAATACAGGACTTAGACAACCCGATCAATGATGCGGAGCAGCTGGCAGGAGTGCTAACCTATCACTATTCATTCGATCAGGAAAATGTTACGGTGCTGGAAAACCCAACACGGGAGGAGGTTATTCGATCATTGGATCAGCTTACAGAAACGGTCACTGAGAAAGATAATTTATTGATCTTTTATGCTGGTCATGGAATCTGGAACGAGCAGTTGAATCAGGGCTATTGGCTGCCTAGTGATGCCAGCATAGACTCAAAGTCTTATTGGCTTTCAAACAGTACGCTGCGTGATTATGTGGGAGGGATACGATCCAAACATACGTTATTGATTTCAGATGCCTGCTTTAGTGGAGGTATCTTAAAAGAGCGTGCGGTATTTGAAAACAGCCGTGCGATACTGGAGGTGTATAAACTTCCGAGTCGAAAAGCAATGACCAGTGGCACGCTCAAAACCGTTCCCGATGAAAGTGTATTTATCCAATACTTGCTGAAAAATCTGGTAAATAACCAGGCACCACTACTTTCTGCTGATCAACTGTTCCGAACATTCAAAACAGCGGTGATTAACAATAGCCCGAATGGTCAGGTGCCGCAGTATGGACCCATCACTCAGGCTGGAGATGAAGGAGGTGATTTTATCTTTTTAAAAAGAGCCAAGTAAGCAAATACAAAAAATCCCTCCGAAGAGGGATTTAGTATGAGAAGACAAAGAAAAATGTTTAACCTAAGGCTTGCCTCCTGCAGTGTCAATTACACCCATTTGTATACATCGATTGTACATGTCGTGTAAGTCAAATCCACGAACGATCTTTCCGTTCTCTACTGTGTATCTAAAAACCGTCTTATAGGCAACCTTTCTATTTGTTGGTTGTGCTAATCCCAGACGAGTAAATGTGGGATTGGTGTGAGTAAACGTCCCTGTGGTGAACAGGACCACATCATTTCCTTCCGCAATCACTGCATCGATCTCATATCTGAGGTCAGGCATCATTTGTGCAAATCGTTGGCGTCCGATCCGCATGGTTTCAGGAGTATAATTCTTTCCCTGAAAGTTGGTGGAAGGGGCATAGTCTATGTATTCAGGGACGATAAGGTGATCGAGGGTGTCCAGGTTTTCCATGTTCCACATGGATTCGAAGAAGGTCAAAACAATTGCTTTATTTTTATCCTCTTGAGATTTGGTATCCGATTCTACTGAAGGGGTGCAGGCTGAAAAGATCAGCAATAATAAGATGGGGGTTGAGAACAGTTTCTTCATGGTTAGGATTAAATTATGGGTTAAAACTACCCTTATCTCTATCCCTTTCAGACCCAAATGGTGCGAGTGGTCAAATGAAGGGTGCGGGATGATCAAAAGGGGTAGTAAATGAATTAGTTAAAAGTCAATGGTTAGTTGAGATGGGGCCTCCGGCTCTTCATCCTTTTTGAAATTAGAAATACCCACCCCAATTAGTCGGATTCCTTCTTCATCCAGCAGGTCTTCTGTCATTAGATTCCTGGCTATGGAAAGGTAGGTAGCTTCATTGTTGATCGCATCTTCCTGTGTTTTGCTGCGAGTAACCTGTCGAAAGTCTCCATACTTCAGTTTGAGTGTTATCGTGTGCCCGTCACTTGCCTTGCTGCGTTGATACCGATTAAATGAGATGTTAGCAATTCGATCTACCTCTTGTATAATTTCTTCCATTTCGTAGAGGTTGCGTTCAAACGTTCGCTCCGCGCTTACTGACTTGGTTTCCCGAACCGGCTGCACTTCCCGGTGGTCTATGCCCCTGCAGATGTTGAAATAGTACTGTCCTGATTTACCATATCTCAGTTTGAGATCTTCGAGTGATTTCTTCCGCAAATCCCTTCCGGTAAAAATGCCGGCCTTCACCATCTTCTCAGCGGTCACCCTGCCGATTCCATGAAAGCGATGAACAGGAAGCTTTGCCACAAATTCCTCAGCCTCTTCCGGCAGGATGACAAACAATCCATCCGGCTTGTCCATATCTGATGCGGTCTTAGCCAGGAACTTATTGTAAGAGATTCCGGCAGACGCGATGAGTCCGGTTCGTTCCTTGATTTTTGATTTAATCTCTTTCGCTATAAGCGTGGCAGAGTTCAATCCAATCTTGTTTTCGGTGACATCCAGGTAGGCCTCATCCAATGAGAGCGGCTCAACTAAATCCGTGTATTCGAAAAAGACTTCTCTGATTTGCTGTGACAGTTCTCGATACCTTGGAAAACGATGCGGCACAAAGATCAGGTTGGGGCAGAGCTTGGCAGCTTTGGCAGAGGGCATGGCAGACTTCACGCCAAACTTTCTGGCCTCATAGCTGGCAGCAGCCACCACTCCGCGCTGAGAGTTTCCACCTACAGCTACAGGTTTACCCTTCAGTTCTGGATTGTCCAGTTGCTCCACCGATGCATAAAACGCATCCATATCGATGTGTATGATTTTGCGATGCTCCACGTATGCAAGGTAGGAAAGGAGAGGGAGAGGGGATCGATTTGGCTGATGCGTATGCTTGTGGCAATATGCACTAAGCTAGCTGATCTACATTACACGTATACTGTATCTTAATGCGGCTGCTCTGAAAATGAAACTTAAGAACTATAGAATTCACAGAAGAGACTGTCACATTCAAAAGGTGCAGATTGACGGTTGAATTGCATCGAACAAAACTAGAAACACGTCGGAATTTGCAGCTTTAAAGACTGTTTACGCTACTGAACTTTTGGCCAATTCCATGCTAGCCATACAATTGAGAACGTTATTATGCTTTCTAAAAACGCAAGAAATACATAAAATCCATACCAAGGAGTGAATGAGTTAACACCTATCAGTATCATCATCACGGTGAATATGGTTCCAAAAAGAACATTTATAAACCTATTAATCTTTGGTTTCAAGAGGATTGATAGGGCCACCATGATAGAAGGAATTGCCAATGTTATTGATGCCACCAATAGTTTGGATGGGCTATCCAAAACATTATTTCCACTTATAAGGCTGTCTACTTTTCCCGGAGTATATAATTCAAAATAGTCTCCGTATAAATAACAGAAAACAACAGATGTCCATAAAGCGGCAAGCTTTATTTTGATATTAATCTTTGGGTTGTCTAGCATTTCTTTCTAAGCTTTTGTTAGTTCCTGGTAGATGATAAAACTTTTGAAATGGTTGCTTGCTTAATGTTGGGAAGGGTTAAATGGTGGGAACGTTGAGGTAGGATGAGTGCCCTACGCTCATTTAATAGATTCGAAAGTAGGTAATCTGACAGTTATCTACAAGGTGGGCGGGTCCCTCTCATCCTTCCTCAAGTTTTTCAGGACCCGAAGGGATGGGATCTGACTGGAATGAAGGGCTGTTTCATTTAGCTCAGTCAGATTGCCGGGCTAACCTTGGATAAGTGGCAGAATACCGCGTAAGGGCATTCATTTCCTACCGAATGTTATGGGGCGTTTATTCATAAACGCAGTGGGCTGATGTTTTACCTTATGATCCAGGATGCAACTGGAGCTGATGGCGTCAAAGGTTTTGCTCATCGAGATGCGCTTTATGGCACGATAAGGACGCGTGGAGAAGAGCTACAACAGGCGATCATTTGAAATCCATAATCATTGCTGTTTTCTCATCTTTTTTAGTGAGATTCAGTTAGGCTGACTTGAAAAAGTCGTAAAAAACGGCTAACTTCCTCACTTCAAGTTTTTCATAAAGCGTCTCACGCGTTAGTAGAAAGCAAGACTTTCTCACGGTATCACCGCGAAAAACTTATTTAGAAGTGTGGCTCACTTCTCCCTCAAAGCCTCGAAAACTTTCCCATTCCCAAATGATCTGTTGAAAACCTTCAGCCTGTTAATATGAAACACAGACCATGCCCCGATAACATCCGGATATAGTGCAATTTGTGCACTATATCTGGAATAACCGTAATAAAAGTGCACTATATCCGCCTTATATCTTTCATCAAATATACCGTTTCTACTTCACTCCCTCCCGATCTAGCAAATACATCATAGCACCCATGCTGGCAGCTCCGAGCTCCAGCTCTCGCTGGTCTACTGCCTCAAATACATCCGCAGGAGTGTGGTGATAGATGAAGTAGCGTTGCGTGCTGGGTCTAAGACCTATCAGTAAAGTACCATGCGATCGGAGCGGACCAATATCTGCACCGCCACCATTCTGCTCAAAATCCCAGACCCGATAGGGTAGGAAGTAGTCTTTCCACGCTTTGATCTGTGCTCTCTGTTCATCTGTGCCTGAGGTGGAAAATCCCAGTGGCTGAAAGCCTCCTGAGTCTGACTCCAGGGCGGCAATGTGTTTTTCGCCTTTTTCTTTGGCTACTCGAGCATATTCTCTTCCGCCTCTTAGTCCGTTCTCTTCATTCATCCACATCACCGCACGGATGGTTCGTTTTGGCGTAATGTCTAATGCTTTGAATAGACGGACGGCCTCTATCGCCTGCATGCATCCGGCACCATCATCGTGTGCTCCTTCGCCCACATCCCAGGAGTCCAGGTGACCACCCACGGCTATGATCTCATCAGGAAATTCCGATCCGCGCAATTCACCAATGACATTGTAAGAAAGCACATCAGGCAGCATTTGACAATGCGTCTCGATGTACACATTCAGTTTCTGTTCTTGTAAAATCTGGCTGAGTATGTCTGCGTCGTTCGTGCTGATTGCTACTGCCGGAATCTGGTTGATCAGTGCTTTGTATCGAAGAGATCCTGTATGGGGAATGTCATCTTTTCTATTCGTCACCGAACGGATGATGATTGCTTTTGCGCCATACTTTGCAGCCTCAGATGCTCCCGATGAACGCTGGACAACTGCCCCTCCGTATGCCCCAAACGTGTTGATAATCGTTGGATCCATTTCACCATTGTAGAAGACGATCTTTCCTTCTACTTTCTTTCCTAGCTCATTAACTTCATTTATTCCACTCACTTCAATTACTTCAGCTAACACTCCATCAGGACCGGTCCCAACCGAATTTCCGAGAGCCAGCGCATTAAAGTGGATCGTGCCATGCTTGTCAGTATCAAGTGCTCGCACAATTTCCTTTTTACCACGTACCCAATGGGGAACCATTACTGGCTGTAAATACACTGTGTCAAATCCATATGATTCCATAAGATGCCGGGTATACTCGACTGCAGCGGCAGCCTGCGGCGAACCAGACAACCGATGGCCTATTTCTTTACAGAGATACCTTAGGTTTTCATATACATGACCATTTGTTAAGGTCTCGTCATAGATTTTTTTGATGGCTTCTTCGTGCTGGCTGAATGAAAGACAGGGGATGAGTAGGAGGAGTGTAGCTAATTTCTTCATAAATGAAAATTAGAAAAAGTAATTAAGCTATTTAACATTCTTTTGATGAGAAGTTAATTCCCCCTATGAAGGGCGGTTCGACGATTCGAGGTGGGGGAGAATGAGCGTAAGGAGGAGGATGTTATAAAGTTGCCACGATCTCGGGAATGACACGATGACCACCTTCATACCAGTGAAGCTCGGGTTCTCTATTCATGGCGGCTTTCAAAACGGAATTCTGATTTTCAACCATCTCCTCTTTGAAATACTTGTCCTCTTTACTGGTATAATAGCTAATTTCTTCTTCTCCTGTTAAGTATTTCCAATCCTTCGGGTCAGTATCAGGAGGAAATGTGCCAGCCCAAATAATCATTTTGTGGAAGGGAGTTTTTGCATAGGCGGCATACCGACCCATAGTTGCAGTGCCTTGGGAAAAGCCAAAGTAAATAAGTTCATTATCAGAAAGGTCAAACTGACCTAGTACAGCATCGATATAGGCATACTGGTTTTCGATTTCAGTTAGCCGATCCTCTTTGGTCATCCACGAGGCACCCACTCTTCCATACACACCATCCAGATAGTATTTGGAGAGTCCCTGTGGGGCAATGATGAAGTTTTTTTCAGGATCAAGTCCTTCAAATTTCTTGATGAAATATTCAGCCAGCTGTCCGTATCCATGAAAAACAACCCATATCCGTTTGGTCTTTTCTGTAAGCTTATTTAGCGTGTAGTAAGATGCCTTTATTGATACTGGAATGTGATGCTGTTTGCTCATTTTTTATAAGTCCCCTCCTTGGAGGGGATATAGGGGTGGGTTAAATTGTAAATATGCGAAAAATCATTCCATATAATCAAAAGCTGGTTCCTTTAGCCAAAAAGCTAAGACAAAACATGACACTAGGTGAAATACTTTTGTGGAATGAAATCAAAAATAAACAGTTGGGCTTTCGGTTTAGCAGGCAAATTCCTATTGATGAATATATCGTCGATTTCTATTGTAAAGATTTGTTTCTGGCAATTGAAGTTGATGGGGTGACGCATACATATGAAGATCAATCTTTAAAAGACGAAGTGCGACAGAAGAGATTAGAAGAGTTAGGTGTTAGGGTTCTAAGGTTTGATGATTTTGATGTGAAGAATAAAATAAAGTGGGTTGTCAATGAAATCCTGAAATATATTGAGACCCACCCCCAACCCCTCCCAAGAGGGGAGTAACTCCTTAACCTGCAACCATTTGCATCATTAGGCCACACAAATAAGCTCCATAGGTACCTAAAACGTAACCCAGCACAGCCATTAATACGCCCACTGGAGCCAGCGATGGGTGGAATTCTGAAGCAATGACGGGAGCGGATGCAGCACCACCAACATTAGCCGTACTGCCCACAGCGATGAAGAAATAAGGCGCTTTGATCAATTTTGCCACCAGGGCTAAAAGAAGCACATGGAACATAATCCAGGTAATCCCCAAAAAGAAGTAGCCCGGATTTGAGAAAATGGCCAGAATATCCATGTTCATACCAATGGTAGCAACCAAAATATAGATAAATGCTCTTCCTATCCGCGAGGCACCTACACCTTCCAGTTCCCGAGCTTTGGTAAATGATAAAATCACTCCCAGGGTAGTGGCGATTACAACCAACCAGAAGAACCCGGAAGTTAAGCTGTACTGCTCCAGAGCTGGAAACTGCTCCAGGTATGGTACAATTAGGTCTGAGCAGAAATGCCCAATTCCAGTGCAGGCAAATCCCAGCATGAGGACTTTCATCAGATCGGTTAGGTTCGGAATTTTAGCCACACTTAGCTGGTAGTTCTCCATTTTCACTTTAAGCGATTCAATAGCGGATGCATCTGCTTTTAATTTTCTATCAATCAGTTTTGTCACAGCTACACCGGCAATCAGGATGCCCAACCATGCATTTCCAACAATGATGTCCACAGTGACCATCGTAGAAAAAAGCTCGTCACTTACTTCAAACACTTCTTTCATAGTGGCCTGGTTGGCACCTCCGCCGATCCACGAACCGGCGATGGTGGTCATGCCTCTCCACACCTCATTGGGAGCTACACCACCCACCAAATCGGGTGCTATCTGAGAAAAAATGATAATCGTTAGAGGTCCTCCGATCATAATTCCGACTGTTCCGGTCACAAACATGATCACTGCTTTGGAGCCCAGCTTGGCAATTTCTTTAAGGTCTACGCTAATGGTGAGCAAAACCAAACTAGCTGGCAATAAGTACCTGGATGCAACAAAATAAAGATTGGATTGGGAGGGGTCAATGAGTCCGACAGCCTTTAGCAAGGAGGGTAAAAAGTAGCACACTAAAAGGGCGGGAACATAGGAATAGAATTTTTTCCAGATCGGATGATCAAGTGACGAGGTGTAAAATACTGTTCCCAGCATTAACATGAGAATACCGAAGATTACGGCATCATTTGTGATCAAAGGTTGGTCCATGTTGTTGAAAATTAACCTCAAGGATAATGATTTCCTTGAGCATATCTATGATTATTTTATTTTTGAAAGAAAAACAATTATGGGAAAAGGTGACAAAAAATCCAGAAGAGGAAAAATTGCTAAAGGCACTTATGGTGTAACCAGACCCAGAAGTGCCAATAAGAAAATGGCGGAGCAGCCAGGTAAAAAAACATCTAAAAAGAAATAGTTAATGAGGATATTATGGCTGATCTGCACTGCGTGTTTGATGCATGTGGGGGTGGCGCAAAAGATATATGTGGGAGCGAAGGCAGGTGGTCATGCATCTTCAGCGTTCATTGAACATACCATTTTTAATACGACCATGAACACTACCTTTTTACCGGGAATCAGTGGTGGTGTTTTTGTCAGGTACTTACCCAAGCCGGGTGATTCTTTTCTTAATTCAGGAATCCAGCTTGGAGTTAATTATGTCCAAAAAGGGTGGAAGCAAATTTTCCTTGATATAGAAAATTTACCTGCATATACTGCCCGGATGAATTATCTGGAAATCCCCCTGGAAGGAATTGGATATTTTGGAGGTAAGAACAAGTACTTTATTTCAGCTGGCTTGCATTTGGAGTTTTTAATAAGCACAGATCTGGATTCGGAACCTGTTGAGGACAATCTAATATCTGATTTTTATACCTATGAGTCATCCAGAGATCGGGAGGTTGGCTATGGTGCACGACTTGCAGGAGGATTATTCCGTGAGATGTCCATAGGTACAGTGCAAGTGGAAGGATTTTTTAGCTACAGTTTCAGTAACTTTATAGATGCTGGAGATCTTACCACAGAAACACCAGATATATCCAATCATTGGGTAGTAGGATTTACAGTTGGCTATATGGTAGCCTTTGGAAGGAATCAAGAAAATGAAATGGAATAGAAAAAAACTAAGTGCACTGAAGTACATGAATGTGCTGGTACTGCCATTGCTGGCCTGGATCAGTTTTAATACACATGGCTGGCTTACTTACCTTCCATTGATTGAATCATTCGTTTTTGTACCGCTCCTGGAGCTAGCTTATAAACCAAATCCCGGAAACCTAACACCAGAGAAAGAGGCCCAGCGAAAAGACGATCCGATTTACGATTGGCAATTATATATCATGGTTCCTATCCAGTTTGCGCTGCTATTTGTATTTCTGTTTTCAATGCAGGAGGCGGGGCTTACTTTGGTGGATAAGGTTGGAAGGATCTCCGCAATGGGTTTGTTGTGTGGTGTCATAGGGATCAATGTAGCGCATGAGCTTGGCCATAGAAAAACTTGGTATGAGCAGCTGATGGCTAAGGCACTCTTGCTTACTTCATTATATATGCACTTTTTTATTGAGCACAATAGAGGTCATCACAAAAATGTTAGCACCACGGAGGATCCATCCTCTGCTCGATTCGGTGAGATGCTATATACTTTTTGGATTCGTTCAGTCGTGTTTGCATACATCTCCGCATGGAAGCTGGAAGCTAAGCGATTAAGAAAGAAAGGAATATCTCCTTTTTCTGTACAAAATGAAATGCTTCAATTCCAGTTGATCCAAATAGTGTTTACGCTTGGTATAGGTCTGATATTTGGTTGGACCGTGATGGGATATTTTATACTTGCTGCCGTGATTGGTTTTCTACTTCTCGAAACAGTCAATTACATTGAGCACTATGGATTGGAGAGAGACAAAAAGGGTGATGTATATGAGCGCGTGATGCCCCATCACTCATGGAATTCAGACCACATGGTGGGCCGAATCATTTTGTTCGAACTCTCTCGACATTCAGACCATCATTACATTGCCAGTCGTAAATATCAAATTCTCAGGCATATAGATAAGAGTCCGCAGATGCCCACTGGGTATCCGGGGATGATGATACTCGCCACGATTCCACCTCTGTGGTTTGCTATCATGAATCCAAGGATCCGGCAGATAAAAGAGGGGGGCTTGGCACAAGCGGCCTAGAGATTAAGCCAATAATTTACTTTGAAAACCAGCGCTCTGTTTCGGGTCTGGAATCCATCGGTAATGTAATTATCAGTGTAAACAAGGAATATATCTGAAACAGGTTTAAAGCGCCACTGGAAGCGTGAATTATGACCAAGGTTCTCTGCTTGAGAATTGTACTGAATAAACGTCGTAAAAAACACATTATTCGTAAGAGTAAGGTCAATTCTCGGGCCTATGAGATACAGGTCTGAGTCACTATAAGGATCGGGGAGGTTCACACGATTATACTCACCATTGAGTTCTATCTGGATCAATGGCGGCAGCCTGAATGTAAGCCCCAGCTCTGCATTGAATCGTTCACCATTGAAAAAACCACCATTGCTGATAAAACCTCTTACGATGAAATTTTTCCTCCTGTCTGATCGATAAAAAATTCTGTATCGATACCATTGATGGGTAGTATTCTCCTGTAATTCCTGCCCATCAGAGCCTGAGGGATCAAATGATGAGGTGAGGGATACAAAATTCCAGCCGGCACCAAACTCTAAATAGGAGGTGTTTAAGAACGAAAATTTATACTGTATTCCTGCATCATTGTCCAGCCTATCCCATTCATTGGTCAAAACTCCACCAAAATTGATTTCTGGTCCATGACGCTGAATAATGTTACCCGCTGCTGGGAAAATGTTGTATTCTGTACCCATTCCATAATTGGTCACACCTGGTCTTGGCACAAATCCAACTTCTGCATTGTGATTTTCACCAATTCGTTGAAAGTTTACACGTGCACCAAAAGTTGGTTTCCTGTATCGCAGAAAAGCTCCGGTTGCATACTTTTCATCGGAGCTTTGGTTTGGGTCAAGCGATCGATGATAGAAGAAGTCACCTTCCCAGCTATTGTCAATATTTGCCAGGTTGTAGTCTACACCAAATACATAATTGTACTCACTGAGCGTAATTAATGTATCCTGAGGTGCTAATTCATTTCCAAATTCATCCTGAAGGTTACCATTTTGAGCCAACGCGGTAGAATCATAAATCACCGCTGATTCACCCAAATTATTCCTTCCCACAATAGTGGCGCTGAGCCTTGATCTGCTAAAAATTTGTCGCTCTATTACAGCTACTGAATAATTCTGTGCCGGGGATATTTCTTCAGAAGTCTCATCCCTTCCGGTAACCATATTTAATGCTCCAACTCTCCATTTACTACCAATTTTTCCACTCAGTCTGGCTCCAGCAATAATTGGGACATTCCTTCGTGTGTCTCCAGATCCTTGAATTCCGATTCTTCTGGAGAAAAACGGTCGCGACCTACCAAAACCTCCATCAGCAAAGAGATCTTGGTTCTCGAGGAAGAATTGTCTTCTTTCAGGAAAGAAAAGTTCGAATCGTTGTAGGTTGGTAACCTGCCGGTCCACTTCCACCTGAGAAAAATCCGGATTGAAGGTAAGATCCAGATTTAAGGCACTTGAGACTGCAACTTTTGCGTCAAATCCAGTTTCAATATTGGATTCTCTGGGCTCATTTTCCTCATGATTTTTCCCAACGCCGGAAGCAACATAGGGGATAATTGAGATATTCGTTCCAGCAGGTTTTGGAGTTTTATCCCAAAGCAGACGACCTGAAAAATTCATATTGCTCATACTATACCCCTGAGGGACCTGAATCCATGCCGTCCGTTCGTTACGTTTTAGATTGTTTCTGAGAACCTGCATGTTCCATTGGGATACATTATTATATCGGATGGTCTTAAATGGAATGGAAATCTCCACTGACCAAAAATCCTCTCCCTTATACACTGCGCTGTACCATTTGTTGTCCCAGTCATCTCTTACACTACCTCCCAAAAGCACCAGACCTTCCCGCTGAACATTATTAGGGGTGACCTGAAATGAAAATCCATTGGTTTTATCATTATATGGATCAATGTATATGGCAACATTGTCATTGTTTCCCCACCCAAAATCTCTCCTTCTTGTAGTGGCGATGTATTCCCCTTCCAGGTAATCGTAGCATATCACTCCAACGACAATCGCCTTGTCTGTATAGGTGACCATAAATTGCGTGCTATCCTTTGCAGGTTGATCATCCGTTGGAAATGTTTGATAAAATCCTCCTGCTCGTGGTAGTTTTTTCCATATTGGCTCATCAAGACGTCCATCAAGTTGAATGAGACCATCCGCTGCATTGATGACATAGTCCACCTTATCCGGCAAATTTTGCGCCAGAGAAGAAAGACTTAGAAAAATAAATAATATGTATCCTGCTACTCTAATCTTGTTCATCCAATGGGATTAGATGTTGGTCCGCAATAGACCTTAAGAAGTTTTTGTTAGAGTTGATACTTGGATCTTTGTAGATATAGGCTGATAGATCTGCGATTACACCAGGCTTGTATCCCAAATTTAAAGCCACTTTTTCACAGAACTTAATTTCGTTTGAATGAACCTTGCCATCTGCCTTCATCATACGGATGATGTTGAACAGGTAATTAAACTTTTCATCCGGTGGAAGGTCTTTTAATTTTGGAATAGGACGAGGATTATTAATAATCTCCGCTGTTTTTTCTTCAGAAACACCTAACCCATCAGCAATGAATAGAATCAGGCGGTACTCTTCCTCAGCCACTATATTGTCGGCTTTAGAAAGATGGGCTAGAATACTAATTTGTTCTTCGTGCGATAACATGGCGGAAATTTAGTTTAAAAACCTTAATCGTGATAAAACTTCTTTAACCGGTCATAAAAAAAATAACAATTTTCGAGGACTGTTTGTTTTTTACTGGCAAATGCATTTAGCTTAGCGATTCAAATGATTACGACAAACAAATATTGGTGGTGGCATATCGACAATCCTGATTGTTGACGAGCCGCTGCTGTGTTTAAAAATATCTAAACCCTGACAGTTATCGTCAGGGTTTTTTTGTTTACAGCCATGAATAAAATACGCATTAAGACACGTGAACGAACGATTTTAGCCGATACGATCACCCCGGTGAGCATGTATTTAAAGCTTAGGGATCGGTACGCTAATTCTTTTCTCCTGGAAAGTTCTGACTACCATGGAGCCGAGAATAGCTTTTCATATATCTGTTGTTCACCATTGGCATTCATACGCTCTATGGGAGGAGTCATTGAGCGAAAGCTACCTGGTGGAAAAGTAGAAAAGTGTCCTGGAAGTGACCTCAAAAAGGAAATAGAAGGTTTCACTACTTCTTTCGAGGTAGATCAGTCCGAAGGATTCATAAAATCAGGACTATTTGGATATTTCAACTATGACGCGAAAGCTGAGTTCGGGGATTTGCAGATAAAGCAAAGAGATGATAGTGTACCATTGGCACAGTATCATTTATTTCAATTCATCATCGCGTTGGATCACTTCAAAAATGAGTGTCATATCATAGAGTCGTACGTAGATGAGCCTAGTGATGAGCAATTTGAGGAAATCATATCTCTGATCCAGCAACGCAATCTGCCGGGATATCCATTTAAAACTACTGCAGCGAAATTATCAAACAAGACCGATGAAGAATACCTCGAAATGGTTAAGAAGGGAATTCATCACTGTCATATTGGTGATGTTTTTCAGGTTGTGCTATCACGAAATTTCCAGGTTCCATTTCAGGGGGATGATTTTCAGGTGTACCGAACCCTTAGGTCAGTAAATCCATCACCCTACTTATTCTACTTTGATTATGGTAGTTTCAGACTTTTTGGGTCTTCTCCTGAAGCCCAGATTGTGTTGAAGAACGGGAAAGCAGAAATACATCCTATTGCAGGGACTTTCAGGCGTACTGGTAATGATAAAGCAGATTCTGAGCTTGCTGAGAAACTTATGGAAGATCCTAAGGAAGACTCTGAGCATGTCATGTTGGTGGATTTAGCCAGAAATGATCTAAGCAGAAGTTGCGATAAAGTAAAAGTTGAAACTTATAAAGAGGTTCAATACTATTCGCACGTCATCCACCTGGTTTCCAAAGTTGCAGGAGAGATAAAGAAAGGCTCATCCTTTATGGATATCGTAGCGGAGACGTTTCCTGCCGGAACGCTATCTGGTGCTCCAAAAATCAGAGCAATGGAAATCATTGAGGAAAATGAGCAAACACCCAGAGGTTTTTATGGTGGTGCTGTTGGCTTCATGGATTTTGATGGAAACTTCAATCATGCCATTATGATCAGGAGCTTTATGAGCAAGAATAACGTACTGAAATTTCAAGCGGGAGCAGGAGTGGTTGCACAATCCAAACCTGAAAATGAACTACAGGAAGTATATAATAAAGTGAGTGCTCTTGAGCATGCAATTAAAGAGGCGGAACAGTTATGAAAGTTCTGGTAATAGATAACTACGATTCATTTACTTATAACCTGGTGCATATCCTTAGGGAAATGGGCATTGAAGAGTCCTTGAGGGTCGTACGAAATGATCAATTTGAACTAAGTGAAGTTGAAGCATTTGATCACATCTTGCTTTCTCCCGGGCCAGGGCTTCCGAGAAATGCCGGTCTGATGCCTGAAGTGATTGAAAAATACGCTCCAACAAAAAATATTTTGGGTGTCTGCCTCGGTCATCAGGCCATTGGTGAAGCTTTTGGTGCCAGGCTGTTTAATCTACCGCAGGTATTTCATGGCATGGTAACGCCAGTGGAAATAATAGTGGATGATGAACTATTTGATGGACTTCCTCAAAAATTCAATGTATGCAGGTATCACTCCTGGGTGATTGAAAAAGGGACATTACCGAAATCAATGAAAGTCACAAGCGTAGCAGAAAATGGAAATATTATGTCGATTAAGCATGAGACGTATAATGTTCGTGGAGTACAATTCCACCCGGAATCAATCATGACCGAACATGGGAAGCAGCTGATAAAAAACTGGTTGGAGTTATGAAAGAAATACTAGATAGACTGATAAATAATCAGACACTTTCACGGAAAGAAGCAAAAGAGGTACTGACAGGATTGGCGACCGGTCAATATAACAATAGTCAGGTTGCCGCTTTTCTAACCGTGTTTTTGATGCGCGCCATCCGTGTTCAGGAGTTGGAAGGATTTAGAGACGCTATGTTGGAGCTATGCAACCCAGTTGACTTAGATGGATATAATGCGATAGATGTGTGTGGTACAGGTGGAGATGGAAAGAACACTTTCAATATCTCAACCATCTCATCTTTTGTAGTTGCTGGCGCTGGTGTAAATGTGGCCAAACATGGAAATTATGGGGTTTCCTCAGTTAGCGGCTCGTCTAATGTGCTAGAATATCTGGGTGTGAAATTTTCCGGGGATGCGGGTCAGATGAAAAGGTCAATGGATGCTTCTGGAATTTGTTTCATGCATGCGCCATTATTTCATCCGGCTATGAAGAATGTAGGACCGATAAGAAGAGAACTTGGTGTGAAAACCTTTTTCAATATGCTGGGACCAATGGTCAACCCGGCCCTTCCACCCAATCAATTGGTAGGCGTTTTTAGCCTTGAACTGGCCCGATTATATGGATACCTGTATCAGAATACAGATAAGAAGTTTTCAATTGTTCACTCACTCGATGGGTACGATGAGGTTTCTCTAACCTGTGATTTCAAGTTGATATCAAATCAAACGGAAGAGCTTGTTTCAGCCAATGATTTAGGATTCGAACAACTACAGCAAGAGCAATTATATGGGGGTGAGACGATCGAAGATGCTGCAAAAATCTTTGAGACAATTCTTGCCGGAAACGGATCAGAAGCCCAAAATAATGCTGTGCTGGCCAATGCAGGATTAGCTATAGCTACTGCAAAACAAACACCTTTTACAAATGGTATTGAAGAGGCGAAAGTGTCACTTGTAAGCGGTAAGGCCCATCAATCTTTTACAAACTTTTTAAGCATTAATAGCTAATGGATATACTTTCTGAAATAGTTGATAACAAGCGTAAAGAGGTTGCATCCAGCAAAGAACTCTACCCGATCAAACTTCTCGAACAGAGCACATACTTTGAGGAGCAGCCGGTTTCGCTAAAGAAATACTTACAACGCCCGGATAAGTCTGGAGTGATTGCGGAAATCAAACGTAAATCACCATCCAAAGGAGATATCAATAAACATGTTTCTGTGGAGCGAACTTCCATAGGTTACATGCAGGCGGGTGCTTCCGGATTGTCTGTCCTGACCGATAAGAAATATTTTGGTGGTTCATCCGAAGACCTGAAAGTGGCCCGATCCTTCAATTTCTGTCCAATCCTTCGAAAGGATTTTATGATTGATGAGTATCAGGTGGTTGAAGCAAAATCCCTGGGTGCGGATGTAATCTTATTAATAGCAGCTTTGTTGAATAAGAAAGAGATTGAAAAGTTGGGGTCCCTGGCTAAAAGTTTAGGTATGGAAGTATTGCTGGAGGTACACAATGAAGATGAACTGGCTAATAGCATCACGGATAAAGTGGATTTGATTGGTGTGAATAATAGAGACTTGAAAACATTCAAAACAAATGTTCAGACATCAAAAGATTTGGCCGACAAAATACCAGGAGATTTCATTAAAGTTTCTGAAAGTGGGCTATCAAAACCAGAAACAGTATTGGAACTCAAAGAATATGGATTTGAAGGTTTTTTAATAGGAGAGACTTTCATGCAAACCGGTCGGCCCGAAAAAGCGGCAAAAGAATTTATAAGGCAATTGTCATGAGTGAATTGAAACTAAAGGTCTGTGGCATGCGAGACCCTGAAAACATTCAGGGCTTGATTGAAATTAAACCAGACTTTATTGGATTTATTTTTTATCCAAAATCACCAAGGTATGTGGGTGAAATGGATGAAGATTTTATCATGCGGATACCTCTCAGTATTCATAAGGTGGGTGTATTCGTGAATGAAACCAGTGAACGAATCCTTTCACAATCAGATAAATATGGGTTGGAGTACATTCAACTTCACGGAGATGAAGACTTGGATTTCGCCAAACATCTTAAGGATCAAGGTTTGAAGATCATTAAAGTATTCAGGGTGATGGACACCATTCCTTTTGTCGCAAAGCAATATCAAGGGGTAGCTGATTACTTCCTGTTCGATACCGCATCCATAAATTATGGTGGTTCCGGACGGCATTTCGACTGGAATATTTTGAGAAACTATTATCTGAATATTCCCTTTTTGCTAAGTGGTGGAGTACAATTAGAAGACATTGAGAAAATTAAAGCAATGCAGATTGATCAGCTTGTTGGCATTGATGTGAACAGCCGATTCGAGATGGAACCGGCGATGAAAGATCTGGAAAAATTACATGAGCTAAAGACAGTGCTATGAGCAAGTACAATGTGAATGATAAGGGGTACTATGGAAAGTTTGGGGGAGCTTATATTCCGGAGATGCTCTTTCCAAATGTGGAAGAACTTCGTGAAAACTACGTGGATATCATTGAATCAGAAGATTTTAAAAACGAATTTGATCACCTGTTGAAAACGTACGTAGGAAGACCAACCCCTTTGTATTTTGCTTCCAGGCTATCAGAGAAGTACAAAACTAAAATATACCTTAAAAGGGAAGACCTCTGCCACACAGGAGCACACAAGGTGAATAATACAATTGGTCAGATATTGCTCGCACAGCAGTTGGGTAAATCCAGAATCATAGCAGAAACTGGAGCTGGGCAGCACGGTGTAGCTACAGCCACCGTTTGTGCCTTGATGGGTATGGAATGCGTGGTGTATATGGGTGAAATAGATATGGCCAGGCAAAAGCCTAATGTGGAGCGTATGAAAATACTAGGGGCTGAAGTGAAGCCAGCCCTTTCCGGAAGCAGAACACTGAAGGATGCCACGAATGAAGCCATGCGATACTGGATCAATAATCCAACGGATACGCATTACATTATTGGCTCAGTAGTAGGGCCTCATCCATACCCGGATATGGTTGCTCGATTACAATCGGTGATCAGTGAGGAAATGAGACAACAATTGCAGGAGGTTGAAGGACGGAATGCTCCAGATCATGTGATTGCCTGTGTCGGAGGAGGCAGTAATGCAGCCGGGGCATTCTATCATTTTTTAGAAGATGAATCTGTTAATCTCATTGCAGCTGAGGCTGCTGGTCAAGGAGTATTGTCTGGAAAATCAGCAGCTACAACAACTCTGGGAAAGTCTGGGGTGTTGCATGGAAGTAAAACACTATTGATGCAAACGGATGACGGCCAGGTGGTAGAGCCATACAGTATTTCTGCCGGACTTGATTATCCGGGGATTGGTCCCATACATGCCCATTTGTTTGATGCAGGTCGGGCAGAGTATTACGGGATCACGGATGAAGAAGCCATGCTGGCAGGAGTTGAACTAAGCAAGCTGGAGGGAATCATCCCGGCCATTGAATCCGCTCATGCGCTGGCAGTTTTTGGCAGTAGACAATTTGGGAAAAATGAGGTGGTTGTAGTGAATTTATCGGGAAGAGGCGATAAGGATTTGGAGACCTATATCAAATGGGGAAAATACTAAATGGATGAATTGGTAATGATGAACCGAATCGATCAAACATTTAAGGAAAAGAAAGACATTCTGAATGTCTACTTCACGGCTGGTTATCCAAACCTGGATGATACAATCAGGATGGCATCTGTATTGGAAAAAGCTGGGGCTGATATGTTAGAGATTGGAATGCCATTTTCTGATCCTGTCGCTGACGGTCCCACGATCCAGGATAGCTCACAAAAAGCATTGGAGAATGGAATGACCATAGTGAAGCTTTTCGAACAGCTTGTAACACTTCGCGATCATGTTTCTATCCCAGTTCTTTTAATGGGGTATGTAAATCCGATTATTCAATTTGGCATGGATCGATTCTGTGATAAGTGCGCCGAGGTGGGAGTGGATGGGGTAATTATCCCAGATCTGCCCATGCAGGAATATCTCGAGTTTTATCGGGAAACCTTCAAAGAAAAGGGCATTCACAACATTTTTCTGATAAGTCCAAACACTTCTGAAGAACGAATTCGACTCATTGATAAAGAATCGAATGGATTTATTTATGTGGTTTCCTCTTCCAGTATCACAGGAGCTAAAAAAGGCATTCAGAAAGGACAGTTGGAATACTATCAACGAATCCAATCGATGAATCTGAAAAACCCACAATTGATTGGTTTTGGGATATCAAATAAAGAAACATTTGATACCGTATGTATTTATTCAAATGGAGCAATTATCGGAAGTGCATTCATCAGGCAGCTTAATGAAGATGCGTCTGAAGAAGCAGTAGTAGAATTTGTAAAAGAAATCAAGGGATGATTATACAATTAGAAAAAGGTGTTAATGGGGAAGTATTAGGAGCTGTGGAAAAAGAGCTCCAATCATTGAAATACAAAACGACTCATGTTCAGACTCAATATGGTAGCTACTTGGTTGGGACAGGAAAGAAACCTTTCGATATACGAAAAATAGGTCACCTCCAAGGAATCAAGGATATTCATGTTGTTTCGGATGATTACAAGCTGGTCTCAGCCAAATGGAAAGTAAATCCCACGGTTATCGATTTGGGAGATGAAGTGAAGATCGGGGGAGGACATTTTTCATTGATGGCTGGACCATGTAGCATTGAGGGAGAAGAAAATATCATGGAAACGATCGATTTCCTGAAAGCCAATGACATCAAAATCATGCGTGGAGGTGTTTACAAGCCACGGAGTTCTCCTTATTCTTTCAGAGGATTAGGTATTGACGGGCTGAAGCTATGGTATAAGCTGGCGAAAGAAAATGGGATCAAAATCATTTCTGAGGTGATGCAGGTATCGCAGATTGAAGCCATGCATGACTATGTTGATATATTCCAGGTAGGAGCTAGAAACACCCAAAACTTTAACCTGCTGGATGAACTAGGGAAGGTGGATAAACCTGTGCTTTTGAAGCGGGGTATTTCAGGGACCATTGATGAACTGCTACAAAGTGCTGAGTATATTTTCTCCGGAGGCAATGAACGGTTGTTGTTGTGTGAAAGAGGAATTCGAACCTATGAAAAAGCGTCTCGGAATACTTTTGATATCAATGCTATTCCAATTCTAAAAGAGAAGTCTCATCTTCCTGTGATTGCCGATCCATCTCATGGCATTGGGATTAGGGATCATGTTGGTTCGGTAGCGATGGCATCAACCGTTGCTGGTGCGGATGGTGTGATCTTTGAAACGCATTGTCGACCGGAGGAGGCCTTTTCTGATGGTCAACAAACCCTGGACTATGATGAAGCAACCAAATTAATCGAGAAATTGAGAATATTAAATAACACGATAGCTAGCTAGTATGAAGCAGATTTACGATAACTACACTCAGGAGGACTTTGAGGTCTGGAAAATATTGTTTGATCGCCAAATGAAACAATTCCCCACTCATGCTTGTGAAGCCTATCGTGAAGGGCTGAGAATTGCCAATTTTGAAACTGGGCTTATTCCTGATTTCAATGAGACGAATCAGATTCTACAAGAAACAACCGGCTGGCAGTTGGCCGTAGTTCCGGGGATAGTGCCCGACTACACTTTTTTTGAATTGATGGCCAATCGTAGATTTCCTGCCACCACGTGGCTAAGAAAAATGAAAGAGCTGGATTACCTGGAAGAGCCCGATATGTTTCATGATGTATTTGCACATGTTCCTCTCCTAACAAATCAGCACTTTGTAAACTTCCTTGAGGAGCTAAGCAAGATTGGGCTGCAGTATGTTGGCAATGATCACGCCATTCAGTTGCTGTCTCGTGTGTATTGGTTTACGGTAGAATTTGGCTTAATACAGGAACAAGATGAACTCAGAATTTATGGCGCAGGTATTTTGTCATCCGCAGGTGAGACCCAATTCTCATTAAGTGACGAACCACCAAAGCACCCATTTAGTATTGAGCATATGTTGGATACACCGTACCGAAAAGATGTATTTCAAACCGAGTATTTCATAACTGAATCATATGAACAGCTCTATAATTCCATTCCAGAGATTAAAAAACTGCTTGCTGACAAGCTGGAGGCTGTAGTCTGATAAATGTGGATAACTAGGTGGAAAACAGGGGTAAAACTTGTTGAAAACTAGAGGGTTAGATTTTTTGGAGATGTAAAGTTATGGTCTACATTAGTATCATCAAACAAGGGATAGGAAACTGAAATGAAAGTTTCCAGTCGGACAAAGGGAAGTTGATTTTAAGTTTGGCTTGGATCAACGAAGTTTGAAAGGCTGTTGAAGAAAACGAGCGAAAAGGCAACTTTTCGAAGACGCATCGGAAGGGGATCCAAACAGTAGTTTGAAATATTGCAGTTGCTACGGCAGTTGCAGTATTGAAAGGGTGAAAATCGGTCACGATTCTTCACCCTTTTTGTTTTTATCCCTACTCCGTATTTCTTCGGATTCATTAAATCATTCAAATCCTTATCTTTAGGGAAACAATCGCCTAGCCAAATGAAGAAATTTGACGTCTGTGTCATAGGTGGTGGACCTGCAGGATACGCAGCAGCCATGAGAGCCATCGATTTCGGGAAACGTGTTGCATTAATAGAAAAAGATAAATTGGGGGGAGCCGGTATTCACCAGGGAGCGCTGTGGAGTAAAACCTGGTGGGAGATATCGCGTGAAGCTCGAATGATCAATTTACACGGGAACACCCTTAACCTCAATAGTACCGAGTTTAGCTTTGAAAAGGTAAAGAGTGAAGTTGCTCAAGCTGTGGATCAGCGTGTAGGTCTTCTCACGCATCACATGGAAAACATCAACCTTGGGCTTGGTGATGATCTTTTTGAATATATCCGCGGAGTGGCGAAGGTCACCGGTAAAAACACAGTATCAATAACGGGAAATGGACAAAATCAAGATCTGGAAGCAGATTATATCATCCTTGCTACCGGCAGTGTACCCAGAAAATTACCCCACCTTCCCATAGACGAAGAAACGGTATTCACATCCGATGGCTTAAGTAACCTCAATCGATTTCCTAAATCAATTGTCATTGTTGGGGCAGGGGTTATCGGATGTGAGTTTGCTACGATCTTTTCAAATTTTGGTCATACGAAAGTCCACTTAATTGATAAAGGGGATCGTATTTTACCTTTTGAGGATGAGGATGTAGTAAAAGTCATTGAAAAAAATCTTGAAGAAAAAGGAGTGCTCATTCATCGAAACTCAAAACTGATTGAAATGAAAATTGATGAAGATGAGGTGGTGTATATACTTGAATACAATGATGGAAGTAAAGAAAGCTTTCGGGTAGAGAAAGGATTGATATCCATAGGAAGGGTGCCTCAGTATGATCAGTTAGTAGATGACAAGATAGGTGTAGAGTTCGATAATCGAGGCATAAAGGATGATCTCACGCAAACCTCAGTATCTAATATTTATGCCGTCGGTGATATCACTGCAGATATTTCTTTGGTAAACGTGGGAGAGCTTGAAGGCAGATATGCAGTGGAACGAATTTTCGGAAAGCCGGAACAGCCACTTATTTATAAGAACATATCAACCATTATGTTTCTGGACCCGGAAATTGCCGGAGTAGGGATGAATGAAATTCAGGCAAAAGAAGCGGGGCTAGAATATAAGATGGTTAGCTTGAATTATGACACCATTCCTAGAGCAACTGCCATGCGAAATACAGAAGGTTTTATTAAGGTGTTGGTGACCAATGATGATGATATGAATATCCTGGGAATGCGTGTAGTAGGGGAGCATGCTTCCAGTGCCATACAGGCAGTTGCATTGTTGATTTCGCAAGACAGGAGTATTAAGGAGTTGGCCGAGCTTATACACCCACATCCTTCCATTATAGAAGGTATTCAGGAGTGTGGTAGATTATTGATGGGTAAGCCATTGTTTAAACCGCGAGTACTTCGCAGCTCTATCAGGTGCCAGGTCTGGGATGGTAAAGGATATGAGGATTTAGTAAAGTGACGATCTTAATAAGCTGAAATAAGAAAGGGGACTCTAATGAGTCCCTTTTTGTTTAGTTAGAGAAATTACCAGTTGTTGTAAGTTGCTTAGCCATTGCCGCGCCTATTAAGGATTCCAGAGGTGTACCGCCTTGCTCTTCTCCTCCAATAATCATCGTTTGAGGGAATGTTAGCTTACTCAACTCTGCTGCTACACCCACCGCAGTTTTATATTCCCATTCTGCTCTTTCTTGTGGTGTAAGTCCGGCTGTTACCAGCTTCGCGTTTTCATAAGCTTTAGCATCTGCAGAAACCTTCTTTTGCTGTGCTTTGAGTCTCTCAGTTTCAAGTGCTATCGCTGCAAGTTCCTTATTGGTTCGCTCTTGCTTCAGCTTTGTTTCGATAGCAATCAGCTGCTTTACCTGTTCTTTCTCCTGATTCACACGTTCGGCAGCTTTGTCTCGCTCACCTTCAGCTATAATCCGTGTTTGAGCCGCCTTTGCAGTCTCTACTTTTTGTTGCTCTATCTGACGTTTTGCAGATTCATCGCGCTGCGCTTCCAGTCGTTGCTTAAATATCGGCTCCAGGATAACATCATCTACAATCACCTGAGACACGATAATATTATTCTCAGTCAGTTCGTGAGGTATCCGTTTTGGAAGACCATTTTCAAGCACCAACTCCACGGTGTAGCGTGTGCGGATCTCTTTAATTGCCCTAGAGGTCTCCGTCTGCTGGATATCTGCAAATACCGTGTCTTTATGTTCGATTTTAATCACAGCGTAAGCCCCGTCTTTCAATTGCTCATCAAGCGTTTGTCTGAAACTCTGAGCTTCTCCTGAGATATAATCCTGAGCAGCGAACATGTATCCGGTATTATTCGTTTGCTCGCGGATCGTCGGAATCAATGTGTTTTGAACAAGATTATCCATCGTACGATATTTTATAGCCAGAGTGATGAAATCTTCTTCATTAGTTGGCAATTGGAATCTTCCGGAGATTTTCACCTCTGCGGTTACCTGATCGATGAATCGGATAGGGATAGGATCCATTAAGCCTTCAATGTCTTTAATTTCATCTCCATCTTCCACAACCTTCACATCAATGTATTTCTGCCATGGAACCACCTTGGCAAATCCTCGCCATTTAATTCCCTGATTCATAACAACATCACTGTGTCCGGTTGGATAAACTAAAAAGTATTGATAGCCTGGCTCAGCCCAAAAGAAGAGGTAGGGAAGCATGGCCACCATAAAACCAACTCCTGCTATAAACAATGAGATTTTCTTTGTAAACATTAAAAAGAAGGGAGGTGCCTTTCTTCTAATCAAGACGCCATCCTCAATGATGTCTTGTTCACTAAGCTGGGGACGAAAATACAACATAAACAATCCAAAAAGGATGATAAGAATACCAAGTAAGATCATAGGTTTTCAATTTTTAATGTGGAACATTGATTTAAAAATTGTATAGTTGCATTTACAACTACACAATTAATTATACGTAGATAATTTTATAAAGGTTACAATGACGATAATAAATACTATTATTACACATATTAATGAAATAAAATTATGATTTATGGTATAACTACGATATGTTATTGTTATGTGTTTTATGGCAAATCAATTGTTTTCTTCATGATCGGATATTTGAATTGATCTATTTTAGATGGGAAAATTAATATTTGCCTTTGCGATTATTTAATGCTTATATAGGAGGTTTTTGGACATATAGAATACGAATGTCATCTTGATAAAAACCTTAAATAGCATTTCTTCCTGATTTACAGTATCTTAACTATCCATATAAATCACCCTCAGCTATGATCTCACTCGGACGTCCGTACTGTGACGTACTGGCTTGTATTCTCTCTACTGTAAGGAGAATGAGTCTATGCGCACTCCTTATAATAATTCAGTCATCATGGTTATCTGCTCAAGTGCTGATTAATGAGGTGGTTACTGACCCGCAGGTGGATTGGAGCTCTAATGCTTTTGACGGAACCGATGGACTTGGACTTATTGATTCTGACGATGAGTGGATCGAATTGTACATTACCTCGAATGGATTGAATCTTACGGATTGGACCATTGATCTCAATGATGGGACTAATGAATCGGGTGTTTTAGCTGCAGGTGGAGCTTTTGTAATAATGAACTACATCTCAGGAACAGGCGGAACGTTCACAGACACTGACGCTGGAGATTACATTGTTTTAGGACAGCCTAATGCGGGCTCCATGGATGCTACCATTACTGTAATTCTTCGGGACAATAGTATGACGATAATCGACCATGTTGAGGTTGCTGCTGGTTCCGGTACTTTTTTTACAGGTACTTCCTCTGGTATTGCAGATGAAGCTATAGCACGGATTCCCAATGGACAAGATACTGATGTTGAGGTTGATGATTTTGTATTGACACAGGCGACATTAGGTACTAACAATTCGCCCACTGGAACGGTGTTAATAAATGAAGTGATCACTGAGCCTCAAGTTGATTGGAGCACAAATGGCTTTGACGGAACAGACGGTGGGAGTACAGTGTCTGATACTGATGAATGGATCGAGTTGCACATTGGTTCAACAGGTCTTAACCTGACAAAATGGACGATAGATGTGGTGGATGGAACTCCGTTTTCAGGAGATCTATCCAGTAGAGATTTGACAGGAACCGGAGCTTTCCAGGAAATTACCTATTTCGGATCAGGTTCATTCACAAGTACTGTTGCTGGTGATTACTTGGTACTTGGTAACCCACAGGGATCAGAGGTGATAAGTAATACTGTAACCGTGACCTTGACAGATCCTTATGGGTCAACCATCGATATGGTGGAGATAGCATCCGGATCAGGGACTGGTTTTACGGGAAATTCCAATAACGCTAATGATGAATCGGTTTGTCGAATTCCCAATGGACTGGATACAGATGTAGAGTCAAATGATTTTGTGCAGACACGAGCTACTCTTGGTGCCAACAATTCCCCACAAGGAGTTGTACTTATTAACGAAGTTGTTACCGATCCTCAGCAAGACTGGAGTTTAGGAGGGTTCACCGATTCGGCCCCTGGTGGAACTGGCGGTACAAACGACGAATGGATTGAGTTGTACATTGGCACCTCTGGTCTTAATCTGATAAAATGGGATATAGCCGTTGTTGATGGAACAGATTTTAATGGTGATCTCACTAGTTCTGGCGCATTCACGGTATCAGCGTATATAGGCTCTGGCAGCTTCAATAATACGGTAGCTGGAGATTATTTAATTCTTGGGAATCCAATAAGTACCCAACAAATCAATGACGATGTGTATATAACACTTACTGATCCCTATGGTGTGGTGGTGGATGATGTTGAAATAGGCGATGATCTGGAAGGAGATGGAGTAGGGGATGGCGCACCAGACGGCTCTGCCAGCGGTGGATTATCATCAGACATTTCAGATGAGGCCATTTTCAGAGTGCCGTTGGCTGAAGATACCGACGATGATGTGGCTGATTTTAGAAGAGGACTTGCTTCGTTAGGTACTGAAAACGGAATTATCTATGTAGATGCCTCTGCCCCTGATGACACAGGTTTTGGTAGGCCATCAGATCCAAAACAGCTGATTCAATCTGGAATTGATATTGCCGTTGATAATGGCAAAGTGATCGTTGCTGCTGGCTCTTATAGTGAGAATATTACCATATCAAATCCGGTATCATTGGAAGGAGCGAATGCAGGAACTGCAGGAAATGGTAGCCGAGGAGCAGAAACAGTTAATGATGTTTCAGGTGTTGGAATTACCATCACATCTGATACGGTCACAATAAACGGTATCCAGCTTGGAACCGATGCATCAACATCCAATATAACCAATGGAATAGTGGCTACTGGTAATACAGGGGTCGCAATTCAGAATAATGTGATTTATTCCAATAGTCTGGGCATTGCTGTTGGAAATGAAAGTACGGGTACGATTAGTGTTACCGATAATGTGGTTTCAATGTTGGCAATCGAAGATGCCACAAGTCCCACTGATGGGAGTATTGGAATAGCTGCATTTCTGACATCCGGCGATGTTGACCTTAACCTGAATGATAACGACATATCAAATGCCTCATTGGGAATTTCGACGTATAGCTTGCAGTCGAGTATAGAGGCAGTCATTGACGGTGGAACATTTACTGGATGCATGACCGGCATTCTTCCATCTAATACAGATGGGGTTGGTGGTTTTTATCCATCTGATTTAACCATTCAAAATGTAACCATGTCTGGGTTTGCCACTGACTCGGATGTGACTAATATTGATACAGAAACAGCTATTTATGCCTTTACTGCTGGTGGGAGCACTGCTGATGATATTACCCTTACCATCAATAATTTAGATGTTTCCGGCGTTAATAATGATCTCTCTAATTATTCAGGAATTGTTATTGGTGATTTTCCTTCAGCCTCTGATGGCGCGGGTATAGATGCTACAATTATCAACTGCAATATCCATGATAATGAGAACAGGGGAATCTATGTTCGAGGGGGTGACGCTGTAGCCAGCATTTCACAATCACTCATCACAGGGAATGGTTTTAATCCAACAGCAACTGGTGGCAATCCAGGATTTAGCGTAATTGTAAGAGAGGGAGCAAGCGCCACGATATCCAATTCTTTTATTACAAACCCTGTGTCACTATCGGGATCAGAAGATATTCCTAATGATTATTATCTCTCTGGACTTGGTGTTTTTACCGGGGGTAGTCTTACCGTTTCAGGAAGTAACTTAAATCAAAGCGGAAATGGATTTATTGCTGAGACCTCAACAATAAACCTTTCTGGAAACTATTTTAATTCAATCGATGAATCTACGATCCAGTCTCTGGTTGGCTCGGGTAATGACTTTACTCCATGGCTTTCTGATGGAACAGATACCGATCTGATCACTACTGGATTCCAGGGAGATTTCGATGGGCTGATTGTGGGTCCTCTGAGTCCTCAGACCTTAGGAGACCGCATTCAGGAAGCGCACGATTTATTGAATACAAATGGGACTATCTCGCTTCTTCAGGATGACTATGTTGAAACATTGACGGTAACAAAAAACATTTCTGTTGATCCTGAACCTAATACGACCATTGATGACATCACTTTAAATGGAGGTCGATTGACGGTTTTAAATGATTTGGAGGTAAACAACATGCTTACTTTAACAAATGGAATCTTAGATATTGACTTAGATGATGGTGATAAAAATGATGATCCTTCCCTCATATTAAATAATGCTGTAGCAGGTACTTTTAACGTAAACAATCACATAGAAGGCAGAGTACAGGTATTAGTAGGGGCTTCTACTTTATTTGATTTCCCACTGGGAGATGCGGGTGCTTTCCGACCGGCTCAATTAACTCCCTCGAATGCTACTACTTTTGAAGTCTCACATGTTGGCCAGTCTGCTCCTGTTGGCGGAGGTACATTTGGGGACATGAGATCTTTGCATGGTACTGCAAGTAGTGAGCTAACCGGAAATATTGAAAGTACGCTAACCACCAGATACTGGGATATCGATGTGATCAGTGGAACTCCGGGAAGTACAGACGTCACATTACAAATTGAGGGTAGTGACGAAGCTTCTGATCCGGTTACATTAGGTATGCTTCGTTTTGACGGGACGGATTGGGTGGAACTGTCTTTGGTGGGAGCATCAGGATCCGACCCCTACATAATAACAGGTCAAACAAGCAGCTTCAGTGAATTTACCATTTACTCAACTGATGCAGACGCTAATCCATTACCAGTTGAATTAATTGATTTTCATGGTCGAAGGGATGGTTTAGATATTCACTTGAGCTGGGCAACACTTACAGAGGTCAACGCGGATTATTTTCAGATTGAGAGAAGTGATGACGGGACGAACTTTAAGCCACTGGGAAGTGTCGAGGCTCATGGAAATAGTAGCGAAAAGCATGAGTATGGATTTGTGGATATGAATGTAAATGAGGGTATTCATTTCTACCGATTGATGAGTGTAGATGTTGATGGTTCATTTGAGTACTCACCCATAGTAAGAATTAAATCAGGTAATAATCCGATTTTAGTTTATCCGAATCCTGTTCGTGATCGAATTAATGTGGGTGGTGTTGACCCTGACCAAATTCAAAGTGTAGGGTTCTATGACTTGACGGGTAAGCTATGGAAAATTATTACTAATACTGATGATTTATACGTGTCAGGGCTGATTAAAGGGGAGTACCTTATCAGTATTAAGCTTATAGATGGAGAGGTATATGAGGGTAAAATCCTAAAAGATTGAGATCACAATCCGATTTTTTTTCATTTTAAACATAAGCCCAACCTTTTTGGTCCGGCTTATGTTTAGGTATTGACGTTACTCTTTTTCTACTTCCATCTCTACAGTAGTCTCCATTGGATCTTTATTTTTCACATGCTCTTCCAACCACGAATCTTGCTCCCACAACACATGCATGATGCTTTCTTTTGCACGATACCCATGACTTTCTTTTGGCAGCATTACCAGGCGAGCCGGTCCGCCCAGTCCTTTCAATGCGTTGAAGTATCGCTCACTTTGCATTGGATAAGTACCTGAATTGTTGTCTGCTTCCCCATGAATCAGGAGGAGAGGTGTCTTCATCTTATCAGCATGCATGAATGGCGACATAGTATAGTACACTTCAGGGGCTTCCCAGTAGGAGCGCTCTTCACGTTGAAAACCAAATGGAGTAAGTGTTCGATTGTATGCTCCACTTCTGGCAATTCCTGCTGCAAACAAGTCTGAGTGACTCAATAAATTGGCCACCATAAAAGCTCCGTAAGAGTGACCACCTACTGCCACACGATCTCTATCGATGTAGCCCATAGCATCTACAGCATCAATACCTGCTTTAGCATTCGCTACCAGCTGTTTTCTGAAGGTATCATTCGGTTGTTCATCGCCCTCTCCGATAATAGGAAAAGCAGCATCATCCAGTACCACATAGCCACGGGTCACCCAGAAAACAGGTGATCCATACCATGGATAGATAAATTCATTCGGATTGGTTGTATTCTGTCCGGCGCTTGCTTTGTCTTTATACTCTACTGGATATGCCCACATGATCATCGGCATTTTTTCCTTTTTCTCTTTGTCATATCCAACAGGCAGATAAAGAGTTCCGGTGAGTTCCACACCGTCCTCACGCTCATAGGTGATCACTTCTTTTTCTACCTCCATCATTGCCTTGAATGGATTTTCAAACTGAGTGATCGGCTTCAATGCCATTTTCTTTTTGATATTGCGCAGGTAGTAGTTGGGATACTCTGTTGGAGACTCGATGCGTACAAGGATTTCTCCTTTACTCATATCAATGGCATCCACCAAATCCTCCACTTTATCCGTGTAAGCCGACTGATAGAGGCGTGAGGTTTCCCCATTTTCCAGGTCAATCTGATCCACAAATGGAAACTGTCCTTCATCTGTAAATCCATCTCCCATCAGGTAAGCATTGCTACCATCCATAGATAGTACATATTGATTCAGCTTATTTTTTGTGGTGACAAAATTGCCGGGATCACTGTAGGCATCCTGATAGTTTCGATCGAATAATACTTTTGCTTCTTTTTTGTTGTTTGAAGGGTTGAAAACATACGTTTTTGTATTTCTGTTATCAAACCAGTAATCATAAGCAATAGCCATATTCTCCGATCCCCAGGTAATTCCAGAAAAGCGGTTTTTCGTTTTCAATAGCGATCGCTCTTTACCGCTGAAAGGTGCTGGGAGTTCATATACCTCATCTCTGTATTCCATTTCTTTTGCCGGGTCTCCTTCGTCCAGAGCCAATGCCCAGTAAACCGTTGCTGGTTTATCTGCACGCCAGTTAAAACTGCGGGGTTTGTCTGTTGTTGACATAAACCCTTTTGGCCGAACCTCATCCACTGGCATGTCTAACAGCATCTTCACTTGCTTTCCATTTTTGTCAAAAATGGCTGTCTCGGAAGCAAACCGATAATAAGGCACCAGGTAGGAGAAAGGTCTTTTCACTTTGGTGATCAATACATAATTACCATCTGGAGAGAAATCCATGCCTCGATACATACCTACATCCATCCATTTGGAGGTATTGCCGTTCAGTGATACTTCGTAAATTTCTGATCTAGCCAACTGTTCAAAATTGTTTTCATCAACGGGGCTTTTTAGTAAATCCTGATATGTTCGGTTCTGGGCTTTTTCTCCTGTACTAGTGCTTACGGTTGGTCCGGAAGGTACCGCTGTAGCAGTATTGATCAAAGGTTCACGATCCTCAGGAAGCATTTTCACCAATAGACTTTCGCCATCTGCAGCCCATACCATAGGCCAGCCCAAATTGGCGTTGGCACCTGCATTGGTCAGTTTTTTTGCTGATCCCTTCTCGACATTCAGCACCCATATTTCTACTCCAGTGGCTGTAGTATGGGTGAATGCCATCATCTTTTCATCTGGCGACCTACTAAAGTATGCCAATCGCGGGTTTTCCGGTAGTCCGGTCACCTGCTTAGCATTCTCATCAAATGCTTTTTTGACTTTTACATTGTTGTAAAAAGTGGTTCGGCTGCCAATATTAGTTACTGGGTTTATTCGTAATCCTCCCAATCTGAGCTCTTCTTCAGAAAGCTCCGCAATGGACTTGTACGCATTACGGTAAAGCAATACCACATTTTCTCCCTTGTTGTCAATGCGTACCCATGGTGCCAGGGGAGCATCAATTAGTTCTTTAATTTCCTTTGGTGGCTCCTGATATTCCAATCCACCCTGGGCAAAAAGTCCCAGAGAAAACAAGGTCAGGAAAAGGCTGTTCATTATTTTCTTCATTGTCCTAGCTGTTTAAATAGATTTAATCTTCAAGTTAGAAAAAGTTCGCTGGAGATAGATGACCGTTCGTGTAATCACATCATTAAGAAGCATTGAACACCGATTCTTGCCGCAGACCGTGACCATTCACCTATGATGGAATTGTAACTTTTGATGCCTGGTATTTTTCATTAACTTCAGGAATAAACAAAATTAATGCGAAGCATGAAAAAATTATTATCACCTACACTATTGCTGATCCTTCTGATAGGTTGTACACCTCAAAAGAAGGAAGAAGCAACAGAATCCTCATTTAAGGTTCCAGTGGATTACTACAAGCTGGATAACGGACTGAAGGTGATCTTGTCACAAGACAAGACTGCACCCACAGTGGTGGTCGCCGTGTATTACAACATTGGCTTCCGAATTGAGCCTCGTGATCGAACGGGCTTTGCTCACTTATTTGAGCATATGATGTTTCAGGGCTCCCAAAATCTGGGCAAAATGGAATTCATCAAGCTCGTTCAGCAAAATGGAGGAATCCTCAATGGATCTACCCGTTTTGATTTCACTAATTACTTTGAAATTGTCCCTTCCAATAAATTGGAAACTATGCTATGGGCAGAAGCTGATCGTATGAAAGGGCTGGACATTACCCAGGAAAACCTGACCAACCAACAAGGTGTGGTGAAAAACGAGGTGAAAGTGAATGTACTCAATCAGCCATACGGAGGCTTCCCATGGCTGGATATGCCACAATACGCCAACGAAAACTGGTATAACGCCCACAACTTCTATGGTGACCTGGAAGATCTGGATGCGGCTACCCTTGAAGATGTGCAAAGTTTTTTCGACACCTACTATTCACCAAACAATGCCGCAATTGCTGTGGTAGGAGACTTTGAGTCAGAAGATGCAAAGAAATGGATTGAGCAGTATTTTACAGAAATACCTTCTGCAGAGATTCCACCATTGCCTGACATCTCGGAGCAACCTCAGTCGAAAGAAAAACGATTTGAAAAAGAAGACAAACTAGCTAACAAGCCGGCAATCGCCATTGCGTATCATATGCCGGAAAGAAACAGCAAAGCATACTATGCGATGGGGCTGCTGGATCAGATCTTGGTTCAGGGAGACAATAGCTTACTCTATAAAAAACTGGTAAAAGATAAGGGCTATGCTGCGAACGTAAATGGAGGCATCAACTACCTTGGAAATATGTTTAACTATAAAGGTCCAATGCAGTGGATGTTTAATCTGACTTATGACAATGACGTTGCGGCGGATTCCATCATTCAATCTGTGGATGAAGTGGTGATGGATTTACAGGAAAGTGGGGTTACTCAGGAGATGCTTGATAATGCCATTGTGAAAATGCGTTCGAGTCTTTATGATAATCTGGGTGGTTTTTTTGGTTTTGGCCGGGCAGACCTGCTAGCCAGTTTTGCGTTGTTTGATGATGATCCATCTCGAATCAATGAAATCGAAGATCGTTTTCGTGAGGTAACCATTGAGGATGTGAATCAGACCATTGATGAATACCTCGCAAATCGAAACCGAACGATCCTTACATTAAAACCACTTGCAATTGAAAACTAAAAATATCATGATACGCACGATAAGAAATATACTATTGCTGTCCTTGCTTCCTGTTTGCGGGATGGCTCAGGATCAAGAAAAAGAAACACCACCACCGGGTGGAGAACCCAAAGGGTTTACACTTCCTGAAAAGGAGACCTTCACCCTGGAAAATGGAATGTCTGCTGTAATGGTACCTTGGGGTTCGATCCCGAAAGCGACCATTCAAATCACGGTGAAGACCGGGAATATCAATGAGCAAGCTGATGAGGTATGGTTATCAGATCTTGTGTCTGATTTAATGGAGGAAGGCAGCATTAATATGGATGGCAATCAGATTGCGGATAAGCTGGCCGGAATGGGAGGAAACCTATTTATTGGTGTTGGCCAGCATTCCACCACATTAAGCGTTTCTGTATTGTATGAATATGTGCCGCAGGCCATAGAGGTCTTAGCAGATGTCCTAATGAATCCTGCTTTTCCGGAAGATGAATTGGAGCGGCTAGTGAGTGACCGTAAGCGACAGTTGAGTATCCAAAAGACTCAGCCACAGCCACAGGCCTATGAGCAGTTTTATGCCGCGATTTATCCGGATCATCCGTATGGCAGGTACTTTCCTACCGATGAAATGTTGGATAGCTACACGGTAGATAAAATCAAATCCTTTTATCAGCAAAATTTTGGAGCAAAGCGAACCACTATTTATGTAGCTGGAAAGTTTGATGCTGCTAAAGCAAAGGAATCGATTGCAAACTCATTTGAATCATGGAGAGCAGGAGTTCCTGCGGAATATCCAATTGCAGAGCCCAAGACCGCTGCAGAGATTCAGATGATTGATCGCCCCGACGCACCACAGTCCACATTGATTGTTGGTTTGCCAGTTCCGGATCCGTCAAATCCCGATTATATTCCTATGAGCGTCACTAATGCCTTGCTTGGAGGTTCTTTCGGATCTCGTATTACAAGTAATATTCGTGAGGACAAAGGATATACCTATTCACCTTTCAGTACCGTGACGGATCGTTATCGATCATCCATCTGGTACGAACTGGCGGATGTAACAACAGATGTAACCGGTCCAGCTCTGAGGGAGATTACCAAGGAGATCTATCGATTGCAGGATGAAGCTCCAACCAAGGAGGAGCTTGATGGAATCAAAAATTATCAGGCTGGCATCTATGTGTTGCAAAACTCTACACGGGGAGGGATCATTGGTCAGCTTTCTTATTTAAATACATATGATCTGCCTGAGGAATTCTTAACCGAACGAGTGAAGAACATCTACGCGGTGACTCCTGAGCAGGTAAGCGAGATGACCAAAAAATATATCCGACCAGATGATATGACGATGGTGATTGTTGGTGACAAAGCCAAGATTGAACAGCAGATCAAAGAGTACGAGGATGAGATGAAAGACAAGCAGTAATTCACTTCCGAGTTATCTCAAAGCCGTTTCATAAAGAGAAACGGCTTTTTTTGTTTTATTTAATTTCAAAATTGCTTCAAAAAGCCCCATTATGTTTGCTTTATGAAACTGTTGCTAGTTGAAGATCAGGAGGAGCTGGCCTCTAGCGTTCGGAATTACTTTTCGAAAGAAGGTGATGTATGTGAAGTGGCATCCAACTTCTCAAAAGCAACAGAAAAACTGTACGCTTTCTCTTATGATGTGCTACTGCTGGATCTGATGCTACCCGATGGTGACGGACTGTCCCTACTCAAAGTGGTTAAAGAAAACTGGCCGGATATGGGAGTGCTGATCATTTCTGCAAAAAATGCGCTCAATGATAAATTGCACGGCCTGGAGCTGGGGGCAGATGATTACCTCCCTAAACCTTTTCATCTTGCAGAGCTAAATGCCAGGGCAAATGCTATTTTCAGGAGGAGAAAGCAGGAGGGTAAACGTTCATTGAGTTTCAATGAGATTGAGCTGAACCTGGAAAACCACGAGGTGACTGTGAATGGCACCACATTGGATCTGACACGGAAGGAATACGAGCTGCTGCATTATTTTGTGGTTAATCATAACCGATTGTTAACCAAACAAGCTATTGCGGAACACCTCTGGGGTGACTATATGGATACCATGGATTCATTCGATTTTGTCTATCAGCATATTAAAAACCTTCGAAAGAAAATCATGAATGCAGGCGGAAAAGACTACCTGAAAACGGTATACGGAGCGGGGTATAAAATGAAGGACGAAGAATGAACCTGATCATAAGGATTACCATATTGTTTGTGTTTGTATCACTCATTGTATTTCTGGTCGGAGGAGTGATCAGCTTCAATGTAATGATGCGAGAGGTGAATTATGAACAGCGCAGGTTTTTGACGGAACGTCTTGATCGTGTGGAAAACAGATTGGCTACCAGGCCCGTAGAAGATACTCTCCGCTGGACCAAACTCATTATTGTCAGATTAAATTATAAGGAAGAGGAATCTACGACTTTTTCGGATACGCTTGTCATGCATAGTCAGCTGGAGCGCATGGAACCTCACCTCCGATTGGATGCAGTCCGGAATGTTAATGGCTCAAGCTATTGGATAAGCCTGTATGATATCATTATCGAACCTGATGATATCCGTGATGGACTGGTGGAGTCCCTAGTCACCATGTATCTGATTTTACTCGGTGCTGTAATTATTATTGGCTTTCTGGCTTCTTATTATATTCTTCGACCGTTCAACCTCACTCTAGAAGTCATTAAGAACTTTTCTCTGACTAAGCCCGATCAAAAACTAAAATTTCCAAAATCAACCGTCAGTGAGTTCAAACGACTCAATCGCTTTTTAGACGAAATGACCAGGAAGGTGAAATCCGACTACCAGTCATTGAAGGAATTTTCGGAAAACGCTTCACATGAATTTCAGACGCCCATCGCTATCGTGCAGAGTAAACTGGAGGTTCTGATGGATGGGGACAACTTAACCAAAGAACAAATAGAGCAAATCACTTATGCGCAGCACACCATCAAAAGGCTCAGCAACCTTAGTAACGCACTGGCACTCTTGACCAAAATAGAGAATCAGGAGTTTGCCAATATCTCTGAAATCAAATTGTCAGAAACACTGACTAACATCCTGGAGGAGTTTAAAGAGCTGATTGAATTGAAGTCCATTGAGCTGAAGATAAGTTTAGTTGGAAATCTGGTCATACAGGCAGATTTAGTATTAATTGAGCTCCTTTTAACCAACCTGATCAATAATGCGATTCGACATAATTGGGAAGGCGGCAAGATTGAAGTGTCTCTGAGTGAAGATACCTTGGAAATCTCCAACACAGGACATACGCTTGATATTCCCGGAGATGAGCTTTTTGAACGATTTAAAAAGTCAAATCAAAGTGCAAAATCTATGGGGCTTGGTTTGGCCATCGTTAAAAAGATCTGTGATTTCTACAATTACTCCATCAGCTATCAGAATAGGGGTGATTTACATACCATTCATATTCAGTTTTAACCGCAGGTAGAAAGATTTTTAAAACTTCAGAATTGCTTCAAATTTCACTCAAACATGCTTCAAAGAGTGGTGTTTGATTTGCATTATGAAAGGAAAAGGACTGTTATTTATTATCTATTTATTAGCACTGTTGGTTGGTGCATATAGCCAGGCTCCAAAGGAAGTCGCGGCTCCTAAGTTTGCTATAAAAGGCAAGCTTATACTTTCGGGTACTAGTGAACCGGTGGAGTTTGCCACGGTAAGCATTTTTAATGAAACAGATTCTTCATTGGTCACCGGTGGGTTGACAGATGTAACTGGAACTTTTAATGTGCCGGTAAAGCCCGGAGCATATTACATCAGAATTCAGTTTATGGGATTTGAAGATGTAATGCTTTCAGGGATTAAAGTCTCTAAGGCGAATCCGGTTTATAATGCAGGCAATGTGGAGATACGTGAAAATGAAACGTTGCTTGATGAGGTAGTGGTGCAGGGCGAGCGTACAGAAATGGAGCTTACACTAGACAAAAAAGTATACAATATTGGAAAAGATCTGAGTAACCTGGGAGGAAGTGCTTCTGATTTGCTTGCCAATTTGCCTTCTATAGAGGTTGATGTGGATGGAAATGTCTCTCTCAGGGGGAGCGAGAATGTGCAAATTCTGGTGGATGGCAAGCCTTCAGGTCTTATTGGATTGTCAGGATCTGGAGGGTTGGAGCAGCTGCAAGGAAACATTGTAGAGCGAGTGGAAATTATAACAAATCCATCTGCCAGGTATGATGCTGAAGGAGGAGCAGGAATTATTAACATTATTCTAAAGAAGGATCGAGCGAAAGGATTCAATGGGAGCTTTCAAGTGCAGGCCGGATATCCTGCCAATAATGGTGGAAGCCTTAATGTAAACTATCGTACTGGCTGGATCAACTGGTTTGTAAACTATGGGGTGACGTACCGAAAATCTCCCGGACAAGGATTTACAGACAACTATTTTGACAATCCGGCAACTGACTCTACCTATTACATTTATCAGGATAACGAACGAGAGCGAAAAAGCCTTTCTCAGAATATCCGATTTGGATCTGATATTTATTTCAATCCTAAAAACGTATTGACCCTTTCGGCTTCTTACCGAAATTCAGATGGCAACAACATTACCGAAACCGGATACACCTTTCTGGATCGAAACGAAAATGAGTTTGCAAATCGCTTCCGCCTGGATGATGAGGATGAGGATGATATAAACTGGCAATATGAAGTCTTGTTTAATCGTGACTTTAAACGAAGCGGACAAAAACTTTCAGTAAACGTCCAGTTTCAGGATAGTGAAGAGACGGAGATATCTGCTTTTGATGATGTCACTACCTACCCAGATGCCAGCAGTGAGCAGTTGATTCAGCGTTCGCAAAATGACAATGGAGAAGAACGCTCACTTTATCAGATTGATTACATCCACCCATTTAGCAAGGCGGCAAAGTTTGAGGTGGGAATGCGGTACAATGGACGCTCTATTTTCAATGATTATGTGGTAGAGTCAGATTCTACGAATAGCGGCACGTTTGAGGAAGTGTCCAGCCTTACTAACGATTTTAAATTTGAAGAACGGGTCTTTGCTACTTATGCTATTCTAAGCAATAAGTATGAGCTCTTTTCATGGCAGCTGGGATTGAGGGCAGAGCATACCGATATGGAAACTTTACTGATCCAAACCAGTGAATCCAATAATCAAAACTATTGGAGTTTCTTCCCAAGCGCTAGTCTTACTTACCGCTACAGCGACATCTCCTCGGTGCAGATGAGCTACAGCAGACGAATTTCACGTCCACGTTTCAGAAACCTGAATCCATTTCTTACATATAGCAATCCATTGAGTCTATACACAGGAAATCCAAACTTACAGCCGCAGTTTACAGATTCCTATGAGGTAGGTATCCTTCAAAACAGGAAATCTTCCAGCATCTACATGGGAGTTTATTACAGGCATACAACGGATGTGGTACAGCGCATCCAACTGCAAGGGGAGGAGGGCGTAACCATCCGCAGACCTGAAAATCTGGCCGTGAGCAATGACATTGGTATCGAGGCAAATATTTCGCATGATTTTACGAAGGCATTTCGGATGACCTCAAACATTAATTTCTACAACTCCAAAACTGATGGAGGAGAGACCCTCTCTGCCGAAGCAACCACGGTATCCACACGAATGGGTGCTTACTATCGAAACAGTAAGCTATTTAATGCGCAAATGACATGGTGGTACCGTGCTCCTCAAAACACGCCACAAGGTACACGAAAGTCCATTAGTAGCATGGATTTAGGAATTTCCAGAGATGTATTTAAAAATAATGGCACCATCTCTATGAATGTGAGAGATGTGTTCAATACAAGAAACTATAGAGGGGAAACAATCACAGATACGTTTACTTCATATTCTGAATTTCAATGGAGAAAAGGACCTACTGCAGTCATTTCTTTTACATACAGACTAAACCAGAAGAAACAGCGTAACCGTGATGGTGGAAACAGAGAAGATGAAGATTTTGGAGATGGAGGCGGTGAATTTTAAAGGATTACTTTGAGTAAGTTGGTTACCCTCCTTAGCTGCAAAGCGGGAGGGTTTTTTTATTCAAATCGGATGCTATGCTGCCCCAGCTCTACATTGTCTTTGCCGTAATAACGCAGCTGCAAAACAGGTTTTTCTGTCTCCCAGTCTATTTCCATGCCGGCAAAATTTGGAACGTGGATCTTGTCACCCTCTCGGTATTTATTGAGGTCTTCTTTTAGCCCACTGGGGCTGTTGAGGCTGCTGGAGGTAAACTCCCATACAGGATAAGGGAAGTCGTCGATTTCCATTCTGGATACTTCTGATAAATGCCGGTCTCCGGATATAAAAACGAGTGGGGCATTTGCACCGCCGATCACCTTCATCAGTCTTTTTCTGGCTGTTGGGAAGTTGCTCCACTTTTCCCAGCGGTGCTCAGTAGGGATCACCTGTATGCCTGTGCCGACGATGAATAGATCTATTCCCTTTTCACTCAGTTGTTTTTTGAACCATTTCCATTGAGCTTCACCCAATACATCTCCATTTTCATTTACCAGCGCTTCTTTTTCCGCGGTTCCTGGATTGTTCCACTTTAGGGAGTCCCGAAAGTAGCGTGCATCCAGCAGGATGATCTTCAACGTACCTTGCGTACTTGCATATGTGTATGATTGGTAGGCACCTTTTCTTGCCCGCGCTGGGTGATCATCGGGCACATCCAAAAAGCGAAAGAGCTCTTCCTTGCTCTCATCTTTCATGGGATATTCCCTGCCACCATCATTCAAGCCAAAGTCATGATCATCCCAGATACCGATTACCTCCGTTTGCTTTAGCAACTGCTGATAGTCCGGGTGGGACTTTTGCAGGTCATAGTCCTTTCTTCGCTGGTTCATATCTACTCCATCTGAGTAGACATTATCTCCCAGCCAGATCCACAGATCGGGATTGATGGCGTTTATTTCTGCCCATAGCTGGTTGTTTGTTAGATTTTGCTGACTGCAGGAGCCAAACGCAATCTGGTTGATTGCCTTGCTGACGGTCACATCTGCCTGCTGAGCGAAGAGCATGAAAGGAAACAGGATGGTGAAGTAGATGGTCTTTTTCATACCTGAAAATTACAAATCCCTCATTAATCCATTGTTGAGAGAGTATGAAAAGGGTGTTAAGTGGGGGTGCAATGCAAATGCTTATGGTTTAGGCATCAACTGCACGATCCGGTTACAAATGCGGACGGGAGAGGGGGTAGTTTTAGATCCACCTTCTTACCTTTGATTTATAACTTTTATAGTCAGTTCCGAAGATTTTTTCCATTGTTTTTTCCTCGTATGGAATGTAGTAATAATTCGTGGTTACAATAAAATTAAGCACCCAACTATTGGAAGAATAGTACCTAAAAGTATCCAAACTCCCAATAAACTTATTGTAAAGCCGAGATAAACAGGATTTCTACTAACCTGGAAAAGTCCGCATGTGACAAGTTTTCTTGGCTTCTTAAAGGTGTGGATTTCCGTATCAATTTTGCTAAACTGTTTGCTAACCTTTATGGTTATAAATAATCCTGTTGAGATAAGTGCTATTCCAAAATAATTAAACGGATTTGGGATTATTTCCTGAATGACTATTAGGTTTTTAATTAGCACCATAGTAGCAATACACAGCAGGAATAAAATTGGTGGAATTAGCTTTTTCATACTTTGAAGATCATTGTTTCTACAAAGTTATTTAGCTAAAAATCCATCCACATTAACATAGGTTTATTCGCTCATCTTTTTTCTGATTCTGCTCAAAGCTATTGGTGTAATTCCAAGATAGGAAGCAATCATATGTTGCTTAACACGACCTTCTAAATCTTTATATTCATCCAAAAATATCCTGTACCTGTTTTCCGCATCCAACAACAAGAATTCTCGTTCCCTTTTTTCTTTTGTTGTATAACCTTTTTCCAGAAGTTTAATTAATAAGCCATTCCATTTGGGGTTGGTGCTTAATAAGTTTTGCCAACTATAGAATGGGATTTCAAGAACTTCTGAATTTTCAATTGCCTCAATAAAGAAATAAGAGGGTGTTTTTGAAATCATTGCAGAATAGGAGCTGATAAAGCTCCCTTCCGGCATAAATACTTTGGTAAATTCTTTCCCGTCTTCGGAGAGGTAAACGTAACGAAATAGTCCACTTAAAACGAAACCAAATTTTTTAGGGATTTGACCAGCTTTTATGAAATTGGAATTTGCCTCATAGGCCTTGATCTTGGCCACTTCTGTAAATTCAGAAATTTCCGATTCGGTCAAATCGACTAGTTGTTTTATCGAACGTGTGATTTCTGTCGTCATTTCCCTTATCTAGTCCTTGTTTGCAACCGTCGCGTAGACGAGGATTCTTAAAACTTTTAAGTTTCTAACTTATTAATTCAATTTTTATAAAACTAATCATCGTTTGGCTTTAACCACGGTATGATGCTTGCGCTAGTAGAGGGTACTTGTGAGGTGGGGTGTGTTAGCCTACTTAATCACTTTCCAATTGAATTCGCTCAGAATTGGATAGGTGTAAGTGTTCAGCAACTCTAGATGATGTTGGAAATAGCAACACCAAATAAAAGATGATTAGAAGAAAAGTGATAAAGTTCACTGATGTATTAGTGAGCAAACAAGTAATAACTGAGAGTAAGGCAACAGCTTCAAGCAGAGCAATTCGAATAATGTGAGCTGATTGAAAAGTCATCAATTTGTTTTTCAGTTCTACGCCTGGTGCTATTCCGTCCTGAATCTTATTGTTAAAAAGTTTAATAGATGCAGGAAGAGCAATCAAAGCTGATATTATTGGTACATAAATCAAAAGGTTCTCTGAATCTGTTAATGTGGAACTAGCATTAATTAAAACAAAGACCAGGCCTCCGAATATAAGCGCACCCATTAGTATTGCGAAGTGAATCACTCTAATGGCATTAATTGGTTCTGAAGTCTTAGGAGTTTGTGATTCTTTTTGCATTGTATTTATTGATCAACTATTCAAATATACCTTAAAGCGGGTTTTGTTACCCTCTATGCCGTTCAAGCCAATCCTTTATCTGATCGTAGTTCAGTTGACCTGTTGAAATTGATAGTATGAATTCTGTTCTTCAGTAGCCTTGATGTCCTGTTGTTCATTCATCAGAAATAGTCGAGCAAGGGACATAGCCAGTTCGTTTGTTTCCATATACAAATGGATGATTCTTGACAATACTTTCAAGAATCGCTGCTGCCTTATCGATCGGTTCAGGATAGAGTTCATTACCATCAAATGTTTGGAAAGGTCTGTTTATTGCAGCGTTTAAAAGTTCTGAGTCTCTTACTCCGTTTGACCCTCCAAAACGTTCAATAAGGATGGAATGAATTTCGAAGACCTCTCTTTCGGAAATCATTGAGCCAGACGTTCGAGAAGCTTTTTATCCTCAGTCAGGATTCTTCTTAAATTCTGAGAAAGTGAAATAGATTTCTCTGATTTTGATTCAACGGCCTTTAAATATTCAAAAACCTCATTCAACACCTTTTCAGGAGTGTTTTCCAAAAGTTCGTTGATAGCCGATTTCACTTCTTCTCTGCTCATGTAGTAAAAATACGAAATTAGGTATTAATGAGTTTGGCTTCACTTTTCGTAAAGGTTTGACCTTACACCAGCTCACTCACATTATCCAGGTGACCTTCATATTTCTCAACAGCCACTCCAAATTTCTTTAGGAAATCAACTCCTTCATCGTTAGGGATGCCTTTATGCTCAGCATAGGATTTTAAGTAGATCACCTTTTCTACCCCCATGGTGAAGATGATGCGGGCGCAAGCCAGACATGGAGAGAGGGTGACATAAAGCGTGGCACCCTTTACTTCCGTTTTATTTTTCACCGCATAGAGCAATGCATTTTGCTCTGCATGGATCGCCAGAGAGCAGCCACCTTTCGAGTCTCTGTCACATCCTTTCTCAGGCCATTCTTCATCACAGTTGTGCGTGCCGGATGGTGGTCCATTGTATCCAATGGAAATGATTCGTGTGTCTTTGGTGAGTACGGCACCTACGTGTCGTTTGATGCAATGTGATCGCTTGGCCAGGTTTACTGCCAGCTCCATAAAAATATCGTCAAATTCCGGTCGCTCCATAGGGGGTAAAATTAACCAGCTAAAATGGAAATAAAACCAATTGAATGATTCACTCGTTTCGATGCGGGTGGACATTTTGTATTATTGCCATTACTAAACCAAAACGCATGAAAAAAATCGCAGCAGTTCTTTTATTTGTTTCTTCTATCACTCTTGCTCAGGATGGACAGCAGACGATGAGCTTTGAGGAGTACAACCCAACGTCTACATTGGTGGTACCTGAAAATCCTGTTAAGCGAGCAAAGTTTCCTTTCGTGGACATTCACAGTCATCAATGGAACCTGACGAAAGAACGAATCGCTTCACTAACGGAGGAGATGAAGGAATTGAATATGGGAGCCATGGTTAATCTGAGTGGAAGAGGATTCAATAGAGAGGCTGGAGATATTGGCAGCCAGGAATACCTGGCAGGAATGGTGAGGAGAGTAGAAGGGGAAGCGCCCAATAAGATCATCGTTTTTACTAACGTATCATTTAAAGACATTGGAACAGAAGGCTGGACGGAAAATGCGGTAAAGGAGCTGGAAGAGGATGTGGCCGCTGGTGCAAGGGGATTAAAAATTTACAAAAGTCTTGGGCTTAGGAATACGGATATTAATGGAAATAGAGTGGCTATAGATGATCCGCGGATTGATCCTATCTGGGCTAAGTGTGGTGAGCTGGGCATTCCTGTTTTAATTCATGCAGCAGATCCTGCACCATTTTGGGATCCCATGGATGCAGACAATGAGCGGTGGCTGGAGTTGAAATTGCGACCAGGCAGGAAAAGGGGAGCGGATGATCCTGCTCCGTTTGAGCAGATCATAGCCGAACAGCACAACGTTTTTAGAAAGCACCCAAACACCACCTTTGTGAATGCACACATGGGCTGGATGGCGAATGACCTGGACAAAGCAGGTGAACATCTGGATACCTACCCTAATGTTTATTTTGGGATTGGTGCAGTGATTGCGGAATTTGGCCGTCAGCCAAGACGAGCGAACGAGTTTTTCGAGAAATACCAGGATCGATTGCTATTCGGAAAGGATGCTTACAATCCTGAGGAATTCTGGACGTATTTCAGAGTACTGGAAACAGAGGATGAGTATTTTCCATATTACAAAAAGTATCACGCTTTTTGGAGAATGTATGGTTTAGGTCTTTCGGATGAAGTCTTGAAGAAAGTCTACTACAAAAACGCATGTAAGATCATACCTGGGTTGGAGGAAAGTCAGTTCGAGTGATTTTTATGAAAGATGTGCTTTAGTTTTATCTGTCTTATTGATCATCCTTAACACATCTAACAGAAAAGGCATACTCCGGATGTTGGGAAGCCTTTCTTATGGAATCTGTATCATCTTCTAAGATAAATGTCCAGATGAAGTGCTCGTCTTCCTTACTAGATGACCAAAAAATTGCGGATTTATTGAAATTATTTGGATGCTCGATATTACCGTAACCTGCTGGTCTCACAGAAAACTCACTCTCGTTTGAGTTTGCGCCACTTGTCCAGAACCGTTTGTCTTTAAAAAGTCGCGCGTCATTCTGATTCCTTAGATTGAATAAGTTTTCCCAGTCTTGGATAGAGGGTAGCCTCCATCCTTCAGGACATACTTTGCATGCTGTTTCAAAATCATAAAGAAGTCCATACTCTTGTGTGGTAGTAGAGTCCCTATTGGGGTAATAGAAAGTAATGTCATTACCTTTTTTATCCTTCGTAGCTCTCAGGTTTTCAAGCATCCAGACTGCTTCTCCATATCTTTTTGTTCGATATTGGTTACCATCAACATCCTGCAATGGGGCATGACCTGTACCACAACTAGCTAATGCCAAGTAGAAGAAAGGTATTAATGGGTTTATTTTCATAGCTACATGATTACATTCTGAATGGAAAAGAGCAGTGAAATTGTTATGGTTTTCAATTCTTCAAATGATTGAACAATCAGTTTGACCCGAACCCTAATGCTCCTTAAACTGTCGTTTTTTAATCATACCGCCCTTTAGATCTTTCACAGAATTCATCACAATAAAAGCCTGGGGATCGATGGATTTTACTTCGTTTTGCATGCGACCAATTTCAAGTCTGGTTATCACCGAGTAGAGGATTTCTGATTCAGCAAGATCTTCACGTTTACCATATCCGGACCGTCCCTGATATATGGTAACGCCTCGCCCCATCTTTTCAGTAATCATCACCCTTATCGATTCACTGCGCTTGGAGATTATGATGACACCAATGTATTCTTCTACCCCTTCAATGACAAAATCGATGGTCTTGGAAGCTGACAGGTATGTCAGGATGGAGTATAGTGCGATTTCAATGGAAAGCAGGTATGCTGCGGTAGAAAAAATGATAATATTAAAAAGTAAGATCAGGTCACCAATGGTCAAACCGGTCTTCCTGCCCAGATAGATTGCCAACACCTCCGTTCCGTCTAACACTCCTCCACCTCTTACGGATAGTCCGATACCTGCTCCTAAAAAGAAACCACCAAATACAGAAACAAGCAGTTTGTCAGAGGTGATAATTGGGTAATGGATGAAATTCAGAGCCAGAGCCAATCCAATGATGGCGATGATACTTTTGAAAACGAACGATCTCCCAATTTGAAAATATCCCAGCACGATGAAAGGGATGTTGATAATAACTATCAGAATCGGTAGTGGATAACCAGTGATTACGCGAGTAAGTAAAGAGATTCCTGTTACTCCACCATCGATAAAATCATTAGGTAAGAGAAATCCATGCAACCCAAAGCCAGCTGATAAGATGCCGAGTGTCAGGAAAATGAGTTCTTTGAACCACCTGCTTGCATTATCCTTTACTGCTATGGAATATCGAGCAATTGTATAGTCGCTTATACGCTTAGCTCTTCCACCAATCAGCGATTGCAAGGATTTAAAGAAACGATAAATTCCTGTAGACTTCACTATTGTGATTTTCTATAGTATTCCATCGCCTTCGGCATATTGGCTTTTAAGTCAGCAATTCTCGTATCATGAGAGGGGTGTGTAGATACGAACTCCGGAGGAGCTTCCCCACCGCTGTTTGCAGCCATTCGTTCCCAAAACTTTGGAGCTTCCTCCGGATTATAGCCTGCCATCGCCATAAAATAGAGTCCCAATTTATCTGCTTCGGATTCATGTTTTCTCGAGAAGGCCAGGATTCCGAGTGAGGTAGCAGCACCTGCACCTTGCATGATGATTTCGGTTGGAATAGAAGGCCCGCCACTGCCTCCTGTGAGGATAATGCTCACTGCGGAAAGCCCAAACTGAGCAGCATACTGCTGGCTGATCCTTTCCCGTCCATGGTTGGCTATCGCGTGTGCAATCTCATGTCCCATTACCACAGCTACGCCAAGCTCGTCCTGACAAATAGGCATGATGCCGGTATAAAAAGCAACTTTACCTCCGGGCATACACCAGGCATTGACGGTGCTGTCATTATCAATAAGGTTGAACTCCCATTGGTAGTCGTTGAGGTAGCTTGATTGTCCCTGATCGGCAAAATATTGCTCTACGGCACGTTGGATTCGAGTACCTACACGTTTCACCGTACGTGCGTCTTCGGTTCCGGTGATGATCTTACTTTCCTTTTTCACCTGTTCATATTGCTCATAGCTCATTGGAAAGATCTTATCATTGTTGATGAGCGCCAATTGCGAGCGGTCGCTCAATGGCACGCTGGAGCATTTAACGAAAACAAAGGTTAGTGCTAGTAGTAAAAGTGAGAATATATTCCGCATGATTAAATATTTGCAATGAAGATAAATCATCCTTTGAATACGAAGAGATAGGGAGGATGATTTTTTAATTGTTTTTTGGATAAACAACGAATGCCGTGCCAAAATTCCTAAATGCGTCACTCACTTTAATACTGGTGCTTATCATTTTCTCATCCTGCAATATGCAGAAAAAAACATTCGAACTAGAACTTCCGAAAGTTTATAAAGACATAACAAACATTGAGGCATACGCAAGCTGTCAGGGACCCAATGGTTCTTACAAGACAACTGTCAAAAATCAGGCCGATGGAACGTATGAGTTTCGACAAGATTTTTCCTATCGAGATCATCCATTTCATGGAATAGTAACCGCAAATAACGAAGGGTTCTTAATCGATTCATTAGGAAATCGGGCTGACACACTTTCACGGGAAGTGGTGGAGATATTGAGGAGTCATGCATTTCATAAAATCCATGTTGACCCGGATTATGCTTTTACGAACATTCAAATGGATAGAAGTGAAGGAGGGAGTAGTGTTTTTGAAGCTGTCGATAGACTGGGTAATCCAGTTTCCATTATTTATGACAGTGAAAACAAATGGATTTCAACATTTGAAATGAGAAACCCGATGGATACTGGCGAGCGGATTGAAGTACGGTATACATACAAAGAAGAAACTCCGTTTGGCCCATTAGCCAACAAACTAGTGATTATCCAGGGAGGTAAAGATGTATTTACTTTCAATTTTGATAGCGTCTTTATCAATGATCAAAAAATCACCTTCTAGTCATTAAATCAATACTTTCATGAACAATTTCACACGAGCTACGCTCATTCTGGCATCCTTAATTTTTGTTTCCTGTGATCAGCATGCAGTTGACTTTGATCAGGCGAAGAAAGAAATTCTAGCCATGCATCATGCGCAGAGAGATTTCCACTTCGGCAAAGACTCAATTGCTTTTTTAAACCAGCTATCGGAGGATTTCATTTCTGTCAATCGGGGAGAAATCACGCGACCCAAAAGGGAAGCAACATTGAGTAAATACAATAGTTATTTCTCGTCTGTAGAATTTGTGAAATGGGACGATCTGGCGAATCCAATTTTTCGCTTTTCAGACGATGGTTCCATAGCATACACGATTGTTGACAAGATCGTGGAGGTTACTTATCAGGATGAAAGCGGGGAAAAACAAACCGGACAAACTCATTTTGCATGGACAGCTATTTATAGGAAAACGGAAGAAGGTTGGAAGATCGAGTGTGTGACTTCCACGAATGAATAAGAAGAGTGCCAATTACCTAACCAAAAACTAAATGTTATATTCTTATTAATTCAGGTCCTTGCAGCCAATTAACTTCCATTTTGATATGGGTACTCAATAGTTTTGTCTCAAAGGATTTTAGCTGAATGAATCTTCCGAATGGCGAGAACCAATACCTAAAGAAATGGGTGCCGTACATGTGGCCATGGTCGCACCCAAGTAGTAAGAAATATCAAAATTTCTGGCAGTGGCTGAACTCCCGCAAATTCAGCATTTTCTATCTCATTTCAATCTGGCTGGTGCTGGTATTTCTTGGGTTTGCGGAACGGAGAGATTGTGATACTGGCCCTTGGCAAATTGTACTTCAGTGCAATTGGTCCATGTGGATGGCGGAGTATAAAACAAATTTCTGGCACTTCATGGCTACTAGTTTTACAACACCGTGGCTCCACAATGATTTTGTTCATATTCTCTTCGTCACCATCTTCGGTTTTATGTTTCCAGTACAGTCTTTTGAAGCGCAGCACGGAACTAGGCTCACCTTTTTTATTTATTTCTTTTCTTACATTCTGATAGCCATTTTTAATGGCGCTTTATTCAATACGCTCATTGAATACTGGCCGAAGGAGACCCTTTTTTCACATGCGTTTAGCAGAGCATGGATGGGAGGATCGGTAGGCATCTTCGCATTGATGGGGGGACTGTCTTTTTATAGTAGCAAAAAGTGGTTCATCTACAGCCTGGTCTTTGTTTTTGAGTTGTTCAATTATTTCATCTTAGGGAATAATATCTACATCTCTTTCATTCACATAACGTCTACATCTTTCGGATGGATTATATGTTTTGTTCGCGAGAAATGCAGGGATTCAGGTTGGGGCCTTCGTGGCAATCGACAACTGAGAGGTGCCAACTAGTTTTTGAAAAACCGAGTGAAGGTTATACCTAAATAAATATTGGTTTTGTCGTTCTCTTTGATGAAGTGCTGGTTTTGTCTGAAACTGAAGGCCAGATCAAACCCGATGAGATAAGCTCCTACGAGCTTCGAATATTTGGACTCAAGTGTCCATTCGTGATCATGATTATATTCATCCCGCACATTGTCGAAGAAGTAATCATCATCAAAACGAATCCGCTGAGCTCTGAGCAATAATCTTCCCACAGAAAAGAAGTAGTGAGCTTCCAGTATATCTGTAACAGACCCTGATCCAATGCCGCCACCCAGGAGCTGCCCATTCAGCGTATAACCTTGCTTTACAATGCCATGTGAATACCACGAATTGTATGGCCGATAAATGGCATTTTTTGGCTGATCCAAAGACGTGTGTTCATATGTCAATTTTAAAACATTATTATTTTTCACATTGACGTATTTGTTGAAGCCAATCACATATGCTCGTCCATGCTCAGGAGCGGTTCCCCACAGCTTCCCTCCAAAATCATTTTTTGCATATTCTGCGTATGCCTCAAACCCTACTTCCTCAAATAGCCATCGCATGGTGACAGATCCCAATTGATCAAATTCATCATTGACAGATGGGTTTCCATCCGTATCATCGAATTTATTAATGAAAACGAGAAGATCAATTGGTGAGAAATCACTGGATTTTTCATAAAAGGCTCTATTGAAGCCAAGCGTAAGTTCTGGTAGAAAACCAGGACTATAACCAATGGAAAAGCCCGACCAATAACGATAATCCCATTCATCGTTTTCGCTGAAGTATGCTGATTTGGATAGAATACCATAGTAGATTTTTCCTTCTATAAGCCCTATTTTGGTTTTAATTGGAGTGTATGTTCCAATATCTAAATGTGGAATCCCAGCTGCGTTATTGCTCAAGATAATTGGATTGTATTGTGCGGGACCGAAGGTTACATTTTGAGTTGAAACACCTAGTGTAAACGAGCGGTACACCATTCGAATTTCAGATTGACCCGGATCAAGTTTTACAAAGGAGTCTGCTCCATATTGCTGAACAAAGTCAATACTTTGATTCCGAAATTGATAGTTAAGAGGATTGTTGTGGCCCTGCTGCGGGGCTAGTTCAAGATCAGCATTTTGAGAATAATAGATAATGGGAGCGAAAGTATATTCGAGCATTCCAAGCTTTCCCTGAACTCCTCCCTGAAGTGAAGAGGTGAGCCCTTTGCCTTTCCATACAGCTCCGTCATTATATCCTCTGGCATACTTAGTGTTGTAATGATTAGCCAATCGGAGAGGAAGTATAGCTATTTTCTTTTTGTTATCAGATTTGTTAAAATCCCATGGATTCCATTTTAGGGAATCAGTTTTGTATGGAGAGATGATCGAAGGGAAAAGGTTGAGACGTTTTCCAAGGGATTGATTTTTTATTTCCAGTACACGGTAATAATCCAGAAGAGCACTCTCTGGATATAGTACCTGGCTTGAAAGTGAGAGTGATGCAGCAAGCAAGACGATAGAGGTAATGACCTTCATGTTAGATCACTTTAAGGAGAGACTTAGCCTCTAATCTCCATTTATAATTTTTGAGTGTTTGTTCAGCCTCTTCAATTGATTCGGTTCTTATTTTGTCAGGGTTCTCTAAAAAATTGAGGGACTTATGTAAATGACTGGAAAGCACTTTCATTTTTTCGTGTTCTGTGAATAGATCATCCTGAGCAAAACGACTTACATCGTGAATCAGGCTTTTGAGAACTCTTTTTTCAAAAAATGGTCGATCTCTATCCCAAACCTGTTGCTCTTCCATAAACTCTTTGATGATGTTGAAAACCGTAGAGTGATCTGAAAAAATTCGGTCATAGTTGGCCGTCAAGGCTCCTGGACGTGTTACAATGTAGTGGTAGAGGGGCTCTTTCACTTGTGCCATGGAATCAACATGGTACAGCAGTCTTGGCATAGTAGCGAGATCTTCCAGCGAGTGTTTTTCCGGGAAGTAAATATCGTTTTTAGTGAACAGCTCTTTACGAAATAGCTTGTTCCAAAACAGTACGTTGGTAGCGTTTAGAATGTCCCTTCTCTTTCTAAATTTTTTTAGTTTTCGGACATTACTCAAGCCACCTCTATGCTCCATAAAATAGCACTGGCTGATATCGGCATCTTTTGATTGGATGGCTTGAAAAAGTTTTTCAAACATGTCGAGTTCTACCCAATCATCGCTATCCACAAATCCAACATAGTCCGCCTCAGCAGCTTTAATTCCTGTGTTTCTGGCTCCTCCCAGTCCACGATTTTCCGGATGTTTGATGTATTTAACACGATCATCTTTCCGAGAGAAAAAATTACATATGGTATCATCTTCCGGGTCAGGCGAGGCATCATTGACAAGAATGATTTCAATGTCTTCAATCGATTGATTGGAAAGGGTGTTTATACACTTCGGTAAGTACTCAGAAACGTTATAAACAGGAACAATTATCGAGAGTTTAGGCGAGCTCATGTTGAACAATTTTTGATTCTGAAACAGTCATCCCTTCCTCCAGTTCGATGATTTCATCTGCTACATTGAAGTATTTTTCATCGTGAGAGATGACAATCACTGTCTTCCCTCTTTCTTTTAGGAACGGCAGTATTTCATGGTAGAATATGCCTTTGAAATAGGGGTCTTGATTAGCCGCCCATTCATCAAAAACATAGATTTCTTTGTTGTCCAGCATATTGGCTATCAGGGCTAGCCTGGAACGTTGACCGTAGGAAAGTTTGGTTGAGCTGAACTTCTGATTATCAACTTCCACCTTATCATCCATCTCCAGCATACTTATGTAGTTCTCAGCATGATCTTCTAGAAAGCTGGCATCTATATGTGAAAGGTGTTCGAAGACGTGTGAATCCGCATAGTAAGCAGAGAACAGGTCTCTATAACTAAGTAAGTTGGTCTGGTCCACCAGCTGACCTTTATAATAGATGCGGCCTTGAGTAGGTTGATATAGTCCGGTTAGAATCTTTGAGAAGGTGGTTTTGCCACTACCATTTCCTCCAACGATGAACGTGATCATATTCTTTGTAAATGAGACTTTTAAGGGACCGAAAGAGATAGGATTTTCGTGCTGTGAGGTTTTGTATTGGAACTCAATATCATCAAAGAACAGGTATGGTTCGTTTTGTTCGCTTTCAAGGCTTAACTCCTTGGATGATTCTATTTTCTGTTTGTCAACGTCAATGCCAAGCTGGTGGATTTGCTCCAATGAAACCAAGGCGCTACTTCTTAATCGAAAAAAGCTGGCGATCTTCACTGTGAATGGAATCAGGAAAAGAATAGTTGGTAGGATCACCTTAAACTGATTGAAATCGATTGGAAGAATAGTAACACCCATAAACATGAGCAGTCCGGAAAAAATAAAAACCAATAGATCCGATAGCCGGTCTGTGCTTTCGAGCAACACTTTTCGTTTCACTTCAGAGTGATTCCAATTGTGCAAGTTTTCAGATATCACTCCTGATATATATTCATTGCGCCTTCGCTGATTCAATGAAAGCTCTTTCAAACCGGAAACCAAACTGGCCAAATCCCTGAATAGAAAGTTGTTGAATTTGGTTGATCGTCGTGTCAGTCGTCTCACCAATGGAAGTGTAGAAGCAACCATAATGATCTGAAGCAGAAAAGCAACCATAAAGAAAGAGGTAAGCTGCCAGTCTGTTTTGAAAATGAGGAATAGCGTGACCGCTACAGTAGTAGTGGATACCAGAAATTGTGGAAAGCGATTAATGAATTCGGATAGCATAGTGATATCCCGAGTAAGCACTGGAACGATTCGCTCAGAGTTTGACTCCACATACTCATAGTTTGCTTTCAGTACTTTTTCCGACAGACTCTGAGTCAGATTTCTAATCACAATGGCTGTAATTCGGGCAATGAAATAACCGGATGCAATACCAAGAGCAGTCGCAAGCAGACTAAATCCAATGATTTGAAAAATGAAACTTCCATTGATGTTATCCACTGAATCCAATCCACTTTTGATCATAGAGATTACCTGGGAAGTACAGATGCCTGACAATATCCCGGTAGTAGCTCCAACCGTGAATAGCCCCAGACGATTTTTGATAAGTGGGTAAAGCTTTTTCATTGATTTATGAGTTCACCTTCACCCTGAAAAATCTTGTCGTATTCTTTCTTAATCTCCGTGGCGATCTGCTCCTTCGTCATGGCAGATAGGTGTTTGCAAAATTCTGTATTGCGTCTACTTACCACTTTGGAGGGCAGGTACCCAATCAATTGATCCATCTTAGGATCGGTCATTAGCCCCCTTAAAAGAACATTTTGTGTTCGAGGGTGCACTTCGGCCAGGTGTCTTAGTTTTCCTTGCCCAAGCTCTAGCCACGTATCTATGAATCGGTGTACTTCTTCACAGTTTTTCATGATGTTGAATCCTGCGTTGGGAAGAGTCCAGCGTTTGAGTTCTAAGCTCAATTTGAAATTATGTGAGAAGTAAAGGCCCATGCGTTCAGATCCATCTTTTTGAAAAAGAATCCGTTTGTCGCCAGTCATATACTTTTCAATTAGCGTTTCCAATTTTAAGTCCAGCTGGTCCTTGAAAATGAGGGTATCAGCATCTACCATCATCACGTATTCAGCGTCCGTTTCATTAAAATGGTCCTGAATCATCTTGATGCGACTCCAGGTAAATGCCATGTCTGGAATCAATTTCTCACCGTAATGACAAAATCGATAGCCATGCATATCGCAGTACTTTTCCCAGATAGGGATCGAGTATTTTGTGTACTCTTCAATGTGCTCGGTAGAAAGCATTAAAATATCTATCATGGCTAATTGTTGTTATAGGTTAGTCGTTTCGCGTATTCATCCAATACCATTTTTTGTACACGCAGATCATTGTCCAGATCAAGGAATTGGGACATGTATTTTTTACCATTAAGAGCGATCTTTTTGCAGGCTGCATCATTATTTCTTGCCCAGTGCAACAACTCATTCAGGTTGGATAAATCATTGTTTAGCTCCAAGTAATGCATATTTGGCTCCAACCGGTCTTCCATGATCCACGACTGCCAGTAAGGCTTTGTCATTATGGGGACAGAATTGGATGAGAGTACCCAGCGGAGGTTGCTTGCTACATCATTCCCTTCCAGACTAATGATGAATTTGTATTGAAGCTGTTCTTTGATGGATACTTTGTCTTTTTTCAAGTGATCTAAATGAGGCTTCTGTTTAGTACTAGCAAAACCCACATCGTATTCCTTGAAATACTTTTCAACGAACTGCACACGCTGATCCTGACCAGTAGTAGCTCCTCGCCAGATAACATTGTTTTTCTTTTGCTCCCACGGGAGGTCATTATGGGCTGAAACCTCACATGGTGATGTCAATCGAAGGGATCTAAAATTGAAAATCACACTGGTAGGATCATCCGCTCTCCTTGATTTTCTGATACAGGGAATTTCATTAGTATCACCTGCTTCTCCGTAAAAAAGTGGGTATTTCACTGAAGCGTATTCTTTCCCAATTCGATCGAATGGCAGAAAGAAATTCATCAGTGAGTGCAGGTCTTTGTACGACTTGTAAAATGGTAAAACCCGGATGTTTCGTATCCTGGGTAGGTGAACAATGTGCTTGCAGTACCAGTGAGTGAAGGTCCTTTGAAAATCATCATAAGACACCAGTTTCATTTCCTTCTGGTTCCAACTGGTACTGCTCTTTACTTCCTCATATCGCTTCAGGTTGATATCAAATGAAGCTTGACTGTTTAGGTAAAAGTCCACTCGTTCTTCTGGCGAAATCCAAAACTCTTTGTCACTATGACTATCCCCTCTCATAGCTAGCAAAACTATGCTGACAGTACTCTGAGAAGATTAACACCATGTTATGAGTTTGTTTAATTATGGAAATGCAGAGATTTTCTTCTTTATCAGCGTATAGTTTTGGTTTTTGAAGTAAATAGATCTAGTAAGAAGATGAGCAGATATTTGAAGGAGATTTCCAGACTGTTTCAAATTCGATATTCTAAACCAGAAAAGTGGATCCGGCGAATGGAGGGGAAGGATCAGTCTAGCGCCGTGGTGTCTATGTCCGTGTTGCCATCTCGTTTCAAGGGATTGCTCCCTACCATTAATTCACTGACTGATCAATCTGTTCTTCCTGAAAAAATCATGATCAATCTCCCTCGTTATTTTAAAAGGGATAAAACTGAATATGAAATTCCAAATTATATCACCGAACATCCTTTGATTGAAATCAATTGGATTGAAAATGATTTAGGCCCGGCGACCAAGCTGTTGCCTACGATAGATTTCTATGAGCATAACCCCGATCGATTAATCATTGTAGTAGATGATGATCAGATTTATTCCCACCAGATGGTAGAGAACTATGTCAAGCATGAAAATCAACTCCCGGATGCAGCGATGACACTTTCAGGATGGACTGTACCGGAAACGCTGGATCATGCTTATAAAGTGCAACGATATGGTGGAATTGTTCGGTTTTATAGGAGGGACAACTCAGTAGAGAAACCTGTTCGTGTTGATTGCCTGCAAGGAGCAGCCAGTTTTGCCGTAAAGCCAAAATTCTTCGATCGAACCATATTCGATTTTGACAGTGCGCCGAAAGAAGCCTTCTTCGTTGATGATATATGGGTAAGTGGAAATTTAGCCAGAAACAAAATACCTGTGTACGTTATTCCGGCACCTTTTCGTTTTGGTCGATTTGTTTCCGTTAGGCAGTCTTCACAGTTTGGTTTATCCAATAGTGTAAATGCTGATAACACCAATAACAATACGCTCTATGGGTATTTTAAAAATCAATGGTGGTCAATGAATTCTTGATCTTTTCTTAATGGGATAAGGGTATTATTAACCTTTCATTTTTGAGGGACTTTGTCTTGAGTCAAAAAAGTCTGTGATGTAGATAACCTCTCTTTCAACTCTATAAATGATTTTGAAGTGACCTTCTATGATTCTTCGGTGCTCTTGTTTGAGATGCTTCAGGTAATCTTCTCTTTGGCCTTTGTACGGATTCAAGCCTAAACTATCAGCACGATCAAGTAGAGTATCTTTTAGACTTGATGCTCTTTCAGGTGAAAGTTCTCGTTCTTTAATTGCAAAATTTAAGGATTCCTCAAGGCTGTCAATTGACTGGCCTGTATAGATTACCCTCATAAGTCCAATCTTTCCTTTAATTTGACTTCTGCTTCTTCTCTTGTAAAAACTCTTCCAGCGTTAATATCTTCCTCTGCTTTCAAAGCCCTTGCAGTTAGCTTTTCTTTTAGAGTTGGATCTAATTTTTGTTCTTTCTTTAGCAATGATTCTAGCTTGTCTATAAGTTCCTCATTACTAATAGCAAGAACTTCTTCTATGAAATGAAGCTTCTTCGATTGTAAATCCATATCAACAAAATAACGATAAATCTCCTTGTTTAGATCAAAAAGACTTCAAAATTCTATAAATCCTACAGAATAATGCTGATAACACCAATAACAATACGCTCTATGGGTATTTTAAAAATCAATGGTGGTCAATGAATTCTTGATCTTTTCTTAATGAACACTAGTGAGTTATTTCCTCACTTTTACGATTCTGTTATCATGCCCGTCCATTCTTGGAAATACCTCTCAAATGATGTGTATTGCCTATACAAATTGATCTAATTTTTTATAAACTGGATGAAAACTAAGGTATTGGTAACCGGATGTGCGGGATTTATTGGTTTCCACACAGTAAAGTTGTTAGTAAATCAGGGATACCATGTGATTGGTATTGATAATATCAACGACTACTACCCGATGACGCTCAAATTTGAGCGTTTAAAAGAACTTGGTATCCACCCCGACTTCATTCGCTATAATCGAGAAACTGAAAGTGATGAATTTGAAAACTTTCAGTTTGTTCGAATCGACATTACAGATGAGAAATCCATAACCACATTGTTTGCTCAATACCGATTTGAGTATGTGGTTCATCTTGCCGCACAAGCAGGGGTGAGGTATAGCATCGATAATCCCAATGCTTACATTCAGTCGAATGTAGTTGGTTTTAATAACATACTAGAGGCATGCAGGTACTTCCCTGTGAAGCACCTGGTTTATGCCAGCAGCTCCAGTGTATATGGATTGAATATCGATCAGCCCTTTTCTGTTGCGCACAAAACGGACGAGCCGGTAAGCTTATACGCAAGTACCAAAAAAAGCAATGAATTGATGGCGCATACGTACAGCCATCTGTTCAAAATTCCTACAACAGGTTTACGTTTCTTCACGGTTTATGGCCCTTGGGGAAGACCGGACATGGCGCCTATGCTTTTTGCAAAAGCCATTTCCAAAAGAGACCCGATCAAAGTATTTAATAATGGGGAAATGGAGCGGGACTTTACCTATGTTGATGATATTGTAGGAGGGGTGAAGCAGGTGCTCGAAACCACTCCTAAGCCCAATGAGAAGGGAGTAAGGTACCGCATCTACAACATTGGCAATAGCCATCCAGTGCAGCTTATGGACTTCATTAATATACTGGGAGAAGAGCTTGGAATGGAAGTGAAAAAACAGTTTCTGCCATTGCAGGAAGGAGACGTAGTAAGCACTTATGCGGACATATCAGAGCTAAAAGAAGAGATTGGTTATCAACCTAAGGTGTCTGTTAAAGAAGGGGTGAAAGAGTTTGTACAGTGGTACAAAAGCTTCTATCAACTGGAGGCATGCTCAAGCTATTAGATTGTAATAATTTCTGGAGTCCATCCGGTGGAGGCGTGCGTCGGTACCATCTGGAAAAGATGGATTATTTTAAATCCCGATCCGATGTGCATTATGTCTTTGTGATGCACGATAACAGAACTTACACAGAGCAGATTAATGATCACACATATGTGGAGCATATTGAAGTACCCAAAGTCTGGGGCAACTGGGAGTATCGTTATTTGATCCGGAAATGGCCCATGTCTCGAGTGATACTTGAGCATCAGCCAGACATTATTGAAGTAGGATCTCCTTATTTTATGCCTCGGATTATCCACTCAATTGTGAAAAAAAATAAGCTTCAATCCAAAGTTTTTGGTTTTTGGCATGCTGATTTTCCTGTCACATATGTACGTCGATTTTTGAAAAACGCTCCTCTAGGACTAGCAAATAAAGGAGAGCAACTAGCCTGGCAGTATGCACGAAAGCATTACAACCGAATGGAAGGAGTGTTAGTGGCTAGTGAGGTTGTTAAAAACAGGATGGAGGAAAACGGAATGAGAAATCTTCATTTTGCTCCACTTGGGGTGAACAATAAGTTATTTCATCCTGACAAAAGAAATTCTGGCTTGGTAGCCGATCTTAAGTCGGGTAATCCTAATCGCCTCATATTGTTTTTCCCACATCGCTTTTCGAAAGAAAAAGGACTTCATGTATTGCTAAGAGCATATGAAATGCTTTTGGAAATATTAGATACCCCACCGGCACTTGTGCTGGCCGGAACCGGACCTTATGAAAACTTGGTCAAGGAGGCAGTGGCAAAATATAAACATGTCCATTTCAAGGGGTTTATTGAAAACAAGAAGGAAATGGCTGAGTATTATGCCAGTTCCGATCTGGGTTTTGCATTGAGTGGCTGGGAGACCTTTGGGTTGTCATTAGTAGAGGCCCTGAGCTCCGGATTGCCATTAATTGTAGCTGGTGAAGGAGCGGCTAAAGAACATATTGAAAAATCGGGTGCCGGCCTCACTTTGGAAAAGGTTTCACCGGAATGCCTGGTTGATGCAATTATAAAATTCACAAAGCTCGACCCTCTATTGCTAAAACAAAAAGCCAGAGACTATGTATCTGATTTGTCATGGAAAGATTGTTTTGATCGTCAGTTGGATATATATCAAGGCGCAGTTGCGACGAGTAAAACCACTGTCCATTAAGTCAATATTATTTCTTCTGATCTCAATGTTAAAAAAGATCAGTGAAGAAAGGTTGATCATAATATTGGCATCAATGTGGGGTAAAAAAAGACTCATTATTTCATAATCGTATTTGTTTTCGCTGCAATTAGATCAGCATGATCTTTACTACCGATTATGAGTGTGACAAAGAGAAAGATAGCCTTGTTTGCTGATGTCCTTGAGGAGAATTTTGATGGGGTGAGTGTCACATTGCATAAAATTCTCAAAAATGCGCCAAAAGACCGATTTGAGTTTTTGATAATAACTCCGCACCCTCCACTTTTTCCGGAAAAGATTCCCTTTGAAATACATACCTGTAAATTTTTAGATCTGCCCTTCCAAAAAGGTCAATCCGGGTATAGGCTTGGGATACCCGGAAAGGAAGTCAAACAAAAACTGGATGATTTTAATCCTGACCTCATTCATTTTACATCACCCTCACTGCTGGGTCGATTTGCAATAAAATATGGGAGAAAACACAGAATCCCAGTTATAAATATCTACCACACACATTTCCCGGCTTACTTAAAGTACTATATTGGAAAGTTTGGTGATTTCCTATTAGGTAGAATAATCAAGCGATCTGTGATGTGGTATTACCGTAAGGCGGACCTCACACTTGTGCCCACAAAACCTATTCGCAAGGATCTAAAAAAGCTCGGCGTACCAAAGAAGAAAATGAAAATATGGGGGCGTGCGATAGAGACAGGTTCTTTTCACCCGGATTATCGCAATGAATCTTTATTCGATTTGGTGGTTCCGGAAGAGAATAAAAAGGTGCTTTTTGTAAGTCGTCTGATCAAAGAAAAGGATATGCCAGCAATGGTTAAGATCTATAAGAAGCTAAGGAAAATAGACAAGTCTATCACGATGGTGGTCACTGGGGATGGACCTAAAAGAGAATGGCTGGAGGAGCGAATGCGCAAGGCTGTTTTTACGGGGAAGAAAACGGGAGAAGAGCTGGCCCGAATATATGCTTCCAGTGATTTGTTTCTCTTCCCATCATCTTCTGAGACATTTGGAAACGTAGTTATAGAAGCATTAGCATCTGGATTGCCTGTAATCTCTGCAGATGCAGGCGGTCCTTCAGAACTAATCAAAAATAAGAAAAACGGTTTTCTGGTCAAGACTGGAAAGACTAAAGAGTTTGTTAAGCGCATTGTTCAGTTAGTAGGCGATAAACAACTTCATGCCGAAATGAGCGAGGCAGCTCGAAACTCTATCGAGGCAAGATCCATTGAAAGTCTACACGAAAAATTGTGGGATATCTATGAGAAAGCCATCAATGACTACAACACGGCTCCTGTAATAACCTCGCGTCATTCTGTTGTGTCAGGAGTGCCATCTAGACAGAGTATTTAGGGGGTTGTTCCTTTCTCTTCTGGCCACAAGATCAAAATCCCTTGATATCACTATTTTTAGCGTATGAAGAAGATTAATTGGCTCGATCACATTGCCAACCTGTTGGTGGTGATTTTAGGTATCAGCATTGCCTTTTATATGGAAGGCTGGAGAGAGGAGGCGGGTAACCGTATGCAGGAGCAGAAGTATTTGGAAAGTATGGCTACCGATCTACAAACAGATATGGAGGCTTTGGATACGCTCTTGAAAATCAATGAGGAAATATCATCGGCGTTGGTAAATCTTTCAATGGCAAGTGTAGGAAGACCCTATGGGAGTGATTCAGCCTTGATGTTTCAAACATTAAAAATTCAATACAATCCTCCTTTTACTCCACAACGCACGGCTTATGAATCATTGAAGGCATCTGGAAAAATGGACTTGATCAGTGACTTTGAGCTTAGAAATCAGATAGTGGATTTGTATGAACAGTTTTATAGAGGTACTACTGAGTATGATGATGCTCTGGAAGAACATGTTCGTGATTTTGTTAAACCCTACTACATGAAAAATGTAAGATTCACTGGGCCACAATCCATTGATCCTTCCTTCTTAAACGATGACGAATTCCGAAATATCATTTTTGCCTATAGATACCTGTTCATCGCAAAAAATGAGTTCTATAAGAAAGTATTGAGTAAAACAGATAGTGTAAAGAATGAGATAGTGTATCATTTAGATTAGTCATGAGGCCTCAGCCTTTTGTCATTTCTTGCCAGCCAAGAGTTCACTAACCTCACGTTTGTTGGTGCGGGAAATAGGACATTTGATATCCTTTACAAGAAGCTGTTGTCCGTTAATGGCTTTTACTTTATGAATGTTTACTGCATACGATCTGTGGACCCTTACTATTTCGTTAGATCTCAGCTCCGATAAAAAGTTATCCAATGAATTTCTAACAATGAATTTCTTTTCCTCTGTCACCACATCGAGATAGTTGTTGTCAGACTTAATATAATGGATGTCTTGAACGGAGACTTTAACTTTTTTAGCACCCACTTTTACAAGCACAAATTCAGCGCTTTTACTTCCTTTGGCACGTAAGAATTCTATGGTTGTAAAGAGATCATCCCGCGTGAAAGGCTTTAACAGGTAAGCTGCGGGGGTAGTAGAAGACGCTTTTTTTATGGTCTTTGGATCGGAGTAGGAGGTAAGAAATATGAAAGGCAACTTGTATTTCTTTTCCACCTCCCTGGCCAGATCAATGCCATCTTTTTGCTCGCTTAGGTTGATATCTAGTATCAAAAGGTCTATCTGCTGAGGAGAAGAAAGGATCAAATCAGCTTCTTCATGATTTTTAGCAATGCCTACCACGTTGTATCCCAACTCCAGCAGCATTTCTTTAGTCATCTCTGCAATCATTAATTCATCGTCTACGATGACGATATTGAATTTGCTCATTTAGGTATTTCAATTTTAAAGTGTGTAGCAGGATCTCCATGCAATGACATGGTGGCATCAATCTGATCCAGCAAGATCCTGATTAGTTTGAATCCGAATCCATTGGATGAAAAAATATCAAAGTCAGGAGGTAGTCCTTTACCATTATCATCGTAACTCAGGGTGTAGCAATTATGATTTTCGGTGAAAGCAATAGATAGCTCTCCACGCTTCTCGCCAACATACGCATATTTAAAGGAATTCGTCAGCAACTCATTTACAATAAGCCCCAGAAAAATTGAAAGCTGCATGCTCAACATGCATTTCGCCTCAATTTTTAATCTCACATGGTAATTATCAAACATGGATGAAACGTCTGAGAATAGCTCATTGAGGAATTCCTGAAAATCAATCATTGAAGCATCCTCTACATCGTAAAGGCTTTGATGTACAAGCGCCATCGACTGCACCCTTGATTGACATTCATCCAGGATTATTTTCACACGGTCGTCATCCGATGCTTTAGCTCGTAGGTACAATAAGCTTTTCAAGAAAGTAAGATTGTTTTTAACCCGATGATGCACTTCTTGCATCAGTATTTCCTTTTCCTCTACGTTTTTATTGAGTAGCTCATTGCTTCTCCTCGTTTTATGATAGACCCAATAGAGAATCCCCAGGATAGCAAGTAAAAGGACACCAGTTACGAAAAGCGTGATCACTTGCTTATTCTTTCTTTCGTTCTCTAACCGAGCAATTGTTTCAGCATTTCTTACCTCCGCCAGCTGTTTTTCTTTTTCGGATATGTTGAATTTGGTCTCTACCTCATAAATGGACTCCTTCCATTCCTTTTCTCTTTGGATCGAATAGATTTCATGAAAGCTTTCCAAAGCATCAAGCGACCTCTCATATTTTTCGATTCTTTTGTAATTCTGATACTGCATCCAATAAAACCCAGCCTTATCTTTTGCCCAACCATTTTCTTCACATAAGCGGGCACCTTCCAACGCATAATTGAGGCTTAAATCAAATTCATCAAACTCATACGAGGCACGTGATAGATTACTCAAAGTACCAACTACATACCGGATACTTCCCAGCCCTCTGTAGATTTTCAGTGCCTGATCGTAATACTGAAGGGATTGTCGTTGATCTGATTTTTCGTACACAAATCCTATTTCATTCAACGAGTTGGCTTCCAGGTCTTTATCATCGATCTCACGGGCAATGGATAAAACCTTTTTTGATAGACTAAGAACTTTCTCCTTTCTATTACCGACCGACTCATTGGTAAGAGCGGCATATCTATTGTAGAAATAAGCAAGATTTCTTAATGTAGGACGTTTGTACTTGATAAGGCTATCTATCATTTCAAGATAGGGAATACCTCTCTCAGCGTGAGTTATACTTCTATAAAATTCTGCCAGCGAGGTATAGCTAAAAACTTGTCCATTAATATCTTCCAGCTCATTGAAAATATTGATCCCATTTCTGTAATGGATCAATGCGGTATCATATTTATTCTGCAAGTGCAGACTCTTACCCATATATACATGAAGGTAGCCTACAATGGAATCGGGGCATGCGGTATTGCAGGAGTCAAGCCTCTCCTCAAAAAAATCTCTGGCTGATTGGTAATCAGCTGCATCTATTAGGTTTTTGCCTTTGTCTAAAATTGATTGTCCATAGCCATTGATTGTAATTACGAATAATAAGAGAAGAATAATATGTCTGTACACGAATGAGCGGTTTAATCACATCTTAAAGTAAATATATGATGTAGATTTTCATGATGAATATTTCTTCGATGAAAGATCAAATTAATTAGAGGATTTACATATTTCACCTGACTCGGGCTTCCAACTTTCCAATGCCTGTCATGTAAGAGGGTTGTTACCTCACCTCTCCGAAAAGTAATGTCAAACTCATACAAATATCTGCAGTTCACAACATTTATTTTGAAATGCACCATTCATCCATGAATTTGATACCCGATTCTAATTAACCGCTTACAAACATAAAATCTGGATCAATATGAGAAATTTTACATGCATGTGTTTTTGCTTGCTGGCGCTCGTATCAACATATGTATCTGCACAATCCATTGAACGGCAAGCCGTAGTGAGCGCCGCAAAAACGGGCACCACCGCAAGCTATTCAATAGGAGAGACCGTAGTGACTACCGCTGTGGCTGCCGGAGATGCATTTTTGATTGCTGGCTTCCAACAACCATTTGTCACGAGTGAACCTGCATTGAGTGTTTCGGATATTTCAGAAAGTCTTTCTGTGTATCCAAATCCCTCTCGAGACCTTGTGAACATCGCTGGAGAGGGAGTTGATTTCACCAATGCAGAAATATCATTGTTTACCCTGGAGGGTAAAAAGGTATCGATAGGTATTGAGAAAGGGGTTCAGCTGAGGTTAGATATCAGCCGACTTCCAGCAAACATTTATTGGCTCAATATTCAGCTTTCGGATAACAAGAAAGCAGCCTCATTTAAACTAATCAAGAACTAAACTTTACAACAGAAAACAAATACTGCCATGATAAAACGATTTTTTTACATTTTTTCGGCCACTCTGTTCATCATGCTTTCTAGCTCTACTGGAGTTAATGCGGAGGTGATGGAGAAGGAAATGGAGGCCTTAGAAAGAAACTTAAATAGTCCTCCTGGTTTTAATTACCAGGCTGTTTTGAGAAATAGCGACGGGTCTGTAATGGCCTCACAGGATGTGACTTTGAGATTCACCATTACGAATGATGATGGAACCTTGTGGGTAGAAACACACACAAAAACCACGGATGCTTTTGGTGCAGTTACTGCTGTGATTGGTAATGGAACCAAAACAAGCGGGTCGGCTTCCACGTTCGATGCGATTGATTGGGGAGCGTCAGATGCTTCCATTAAAGTAGAAGTAAACACTGGTGATGGATTTGTAGACTTAGGAACTTCTGGATTAAATAGTGTTCCGTATGCTGCCTATGCAGAAAATGGACTTACAGAAGAGGAGCGTGATTTACTTGCTGCAATCCCAGCAGACGTTAGTGATCTTACTGACGATTCAGGAGTCATTCCTACTAGTATAGATGACTTAGCAGATGGTTCTGGTGATGCCACTCTATCCGGTGTATTTACAGCAAATGAGCTTGCTGTGGCTGGTGCATTTAATTTACCAACGGCTGATGGAACAGATGGTCAGGTGTTAACTACCGATGGTGCAGGTACCACTAGTTGGGCAGATGTCAGTGGAGCTGGATACACAGGATCAGGTAGTTATTCCTTCCAGGTAAGTGGACCAACTGCCACTCCTAATAATGTCTATTCAAATTTTGGAGCTATTAGTGGTGGTAGAAATAACGTGATAGAACTCGATGGCGCAGGAAACTATCATTCTGAAGATGCGGTGATTGGAGGAGGATATGGTAACACGATCCAATATAACGCTGAAAAAACCGTAATTGCAGGAGGTTCAGGCAATAGTATAGAAAGTTACTCTTATAATGCGGTAATCTCTGGAGGTTTGAATAATACCATTTATTCAGATGCTTATTACTCCTCTATTGGTGGAGGAAATAACAATTCCCTTTACTCTAGCAATGGTGTGATATCAGGAGGAAATAACAATGAAATAGGATCTTCATCGGGTTATTCTACTATAGGTGGTGGTTATAACAATAGAGTTGCTTTTTCACATAACGTTACTATCGCAGGGGGCTACAGTAATTTCGCTCGAGGATCAGCAGCATTTGTTGGAGGAGGTAATTCTAACAGTGTATACAGGTCTGATAATGGTACAGTAGCTGGTGGATATAATAATAGGGTTGCATACTCTAGTAGCGGTACCATAGCGGGAGGATACGATAACACGGTCGGAAATTCCGGCGGTCTGGATTCTAACTATGGATTTATTGGTGGTGGAAGATCTAATCGAATGTACTCTGCCGATTACAGTGTGGTGACTGGAGGATATGAAAATAGCATTTCGAGTAGCTCCAATGGTGTAGTAGCAGGGGGGTACGGAAATGAAATTTCGAGTTCAACATACGCCACATTATCAGGAGGAAAGAACAACTTGATCACAGGATCCAATTACGGATCGATTTCTGGTGGCCAATATATTTACTTAAACTTAAGCCCTAAAAGCTCGGCTGCAGGCGGTTCGAATCATTTTGTCTGGAACTCAAACGCCTCATTCATAGGAGGTGGATCTAATAATACTTTAGGTAGTCCAAAGTATGCAGCGAATTATTCTACTATTGCAGGAGGTAGTCAGAATACAATTGCGAATAGTAATAATGTGGAGAATGGATTTATTGGTGGAGGAAAAAGCAATAGTGTAAATGGAAACTATGCAGCAACGCTAGGTGGGTATGGACTACAAACATCATCGTATGCAGCTTCTATGGTAGGTATGTATAACGCAACCACTGGCGGAGCTTTTAATAGCGCTGTAGCCACAGATGCCTTGTTTGTTGTTGGAAATGGAGCTAGTGATGCTTCAAGAAGCGACGCAATGGTTGTTTTGAAGAATGGCAACACTGATGTGAACGGTGCTTTCACTGCGAATAGCCTGGGTATAGATGGTGCTTTTACACTACCTACCGCTGACGGTACGGCAGGTCAGGTACTGCAAACGGACGGTGCTGGTGCTGTTACCTGGGCAGATGCAGGTGGAGCTTCATATGCTGGTACGGGAAGTGGATCTTTCAATGCAGGAACAACAAGTTCTGTAACAGGTGTTCGATCAAGCATTGGAGGAGGGCAAGACAATTCAATTACCAATTACTGGTCTGTAATCTCTGGAGGGAAAGCCAATACCATCAATGCCATCGGAGCAAACCAACTTGTAACTGCGCACAATACCATAGCCGGTGGATATAATAACACTATTGACGGGGCATATACCAGAGATGCATTTATTGGTGGTGGACATTATAACCAAGTGAGTGGACGAAGTGCTGCAACAGTAGGAGGTTGGGGTCTTCAAACTTCATCTTTTGGAGCAACTGCGATTGGTTTCTACAATGCTACTGTTGGAGGGACACCTAACAGCTCTGTGTCTACTGATGCGCTTTTTGTTATTGGAAATGGAATTGATAATACAAACAGAAGTGATGCTTTCGTAATGCTTAAAGATGGAAGTTCAACTTTGAATGGAGATCTTCAAGTGAATGGAAATCTTGCGTATTCGGGCACACTGACTAATTCATCTGATAAACGATTGAAAACGGACATCAAAGATGTGAAAGATGTATTGAATACGCTTGTGAAGCTTGAGGGCTACAAATACAAGTACAATGACATCAAAGCTACAGATACCGAATCTGAGCATTACGGAGTGATTGCTCAAGAGGTACAGAAGCTATATCCTGAACTTGTCAAAGAGGGAGAGGATGGATACCTGTCAGTTGATTATATGGGATTGATCCCGCTTCTTCTTGAAGCTGTAAAAGAGCTCAATGCTCAAAACAAATCTTTGATGGCTGAAAATGATCAGCTTGAAGAAGCGAATAATGATCTGGAGGCTCGTCAGTCAAATGACGAAGCTCGCTTTGCAGAATTGGAAAGCAAGATCAATAAGCTAATGATGCTGATGGCGCCTGTAGATGTGGCGAACAATGATTAACTAAGGAAGATGAAGCTAAGGTAGCCTCATCAGCACCCCGGCCAGTGCCGGGGTGTTTTTTGTGTTTTTAAGAACGTATAAAAAAGAATGAATAAACTTCACTTTGTAGCCGGATTCCCCAGGAGCGGCAGCACCCTAATGTGCAACATGCTAAACATGAATCCGGAATTTCATGCAACACCTACCTCACCCACGCTGGACATGATCATGCAGATGAGAAAGGTGTTTAGTCACAACATTTCCTATAAGAATATGGATCGGCTGGCAGAGTCTGAGCGATTCAGAAATGGCGTAAAATCATACTTACATGCTTATTGGCAGGATAAACAGGTGGTATTTGACAAGAATCGCGGATGGGTGAATAAGCTGCCGATCATGGATCGCATCATGGGTCACCAGGATTGCAAAGTGATCTTTTGTTATCGTAATCCGGTAGAGGTTTTTCAATCCATTGAGTCTCAGTATCAAAAAACCATACTGATGGAAAATAACGATGAGGCGCAGAATGATCTGGGATTTGCTACGCTGCTCAATCGAGTGGAAACTTTCATTAGTCAAAAGTTTACGCTTATGTCTGCCCCGGTTTCTTTGTTGGAAGATGCATTGAATCAAGGACATGGCAACCGAATATTAATCGTGCGGTACGATGCGCTATGCTCACAGCCCCAAAAAATCCTTGATCGAATCCATGAATTCGTTGGGGAGAAAAGCATGAAGTATGACTTCACGCAACTGAAGCAAACCACGTTTGAAAACGATGCAGCATACAATTATAAGTTTTCTCACAGCATCAGGGAAGGTGAGGTGAAGTATAGCCCTACGAAAGTGAATCTACCGCAAACAGCGATAGATATGATCAATAATCGCTTTCAGTGGATCATAAATAGAATCGAAAAACAGGGATAAGATGGCTAAAATCAATCTTCAAAAGATCGTGAATGTCAAAGGGAAGCAAGGGCTGTTTCACCTGAATGTGTACAACCCCAAAGGGTATCACCTTCAACCACTTGGGGGTGGACCTGTTGTTTTTATTGCCAATGAAAGGGATAAGGTGTTGGCACTTGGGAATGTTGACTTTAAGTTGACAGATGGAACGATCAACTTGATGGATATCTTTATTCAAATGGATAAAAATCCACCACAAAATGTGCTGGACTTAAGGTCTTATTTTCATTCGATCATTCCTGATCTCGATGCTACAATACCAGAAAGTCAGCTGAGAAAAGTGGTGAGTTGGTTTAGCTTAATTAAGGAAGAGTACGAAATAAAGGAAATGGTCAATGAAGAAGATGATGGTTTGATGATCACTTAAACATCAAGCCATTTGCTCCCATTTTTCCATGAGCTTTTCCAGGGCTTCTTTCTTCTGACTGTAGTCAATGTTTACTTTCTCATATTCCTCTGGATTTTCGTAGATCTGAGGATCGGCCATTTGAGTCTCTAACAGCTTGATGTTGGTTTCTAGCGATTCTATTTCCTGCTCTACCTTCTTTAGTTCTTTAGCTGCTTGCTGTTCTTCCGTATTGCTTCGCTGTTTCGTATTTTCTTTCTTTTTAGCAGGCTTGCTTTCCTTTTGAGTTTCCTCTTTTATCTGGCCTTTCTTGTTTTTATTCCACCACCATTCAAATTCCTTGTAAGTTCCCGGATATTCCTTCACCTCTTTACCCTCGATCCACCAGATTTTGTTGGCTACCTGGGAGATGAAGTGCCTGTCGTGCGATACCAATAAAAGCGTACCTTCATACTGCTGCAATGCTTGAACAAGGATACTTACACTCATCATATCCAGGTGGTTCGTCGGCTCATCGAGCAAAAGGAAATTTGCCTCAGAGATCAGGGTCTTAGCCAAAGCAACCCTGGATTTTTCGCCTCCGGAGAGCACCTTAATCTTCTTGAAAACCTCGTCATCAGAAAATAAGAAGCACCCCAGCACACTTCTTAGCTCTTGTTCGGTTTTACCAGTACCTGCCTGTTTCAATTCTTCCAGCAGGTCATTATGGATGTTCAGATCTTCCAGCTGATGCTGCGCATAAAAGGAGTTGATCACATTATGACCGGTCTGCACCTTGCCTTCATGAGGCTCAGTTCCGGCAACAATTCTCAAAAGCGTCGATTTTCCCTTACCATTTGCACCAATTAGTGCAATCTTGTCTCCTCGCTCAATTCCAATGGTAGAGTTGTCCAATATCTCAAGATCACCATACGATTTGGAAATGTTCTCCAGACGCTTGACATGTCTTCCGGATTTGGTCTTGAAGTTGAAGCGGAAGTTGACTTTCATGTTTTCATCCACCACCTCTTCCACACGTTCCATTTTTTCCAGCATTTTCATCTTGGATTGCGCCTGGCTTGCTTTGGTTGCCTTCGCTTTAAATCGCTCGATGAATCTTTCTGCTTCTTTTATCTTCTTCTGCTGGTTTTCATAGGCATTCTGCTGGAGTTCATTTCTCAGAGCCTTCTCTTCTTCATAGAAATCGTAGTTCCCTGAATACACATTCAGGTCAGCCTGTGATACTTCTACTATTTTATTGACAGTACGATTGAGGAATTCCCTATCGTGAGAAACGATGATATAAGCTCCTTCATATGATTGCAAGTAGTTTTCAATCCACTGAATAGAAGGCAAATCCAGGTGGTTGGTTGGCTCATCCAGCATGAGTAGGCTTGGCTTTTCCAGAAGCAGCTTCGCGAGCATTACTCGCATTCGCCATCCTCCTGAAAATTCACTCAAGGGACGAGAAAGGTCAGATGTCTTAAAGCCGATACCTTCCAGGATTTCTTCTGCTTTGGATTGCAGAGAGTAGCCCTCATTCGCTTCAAAACGTTCCTGAAGCTTCGTAAGCTTATCCACGAGCTCGTCACGGTAATTCTCCTCCATTTCCTTAATCACCTTGTCGATCTCTTTCTGAATCTTCATGGTCTCAGCGAATGCAGTCATAGCCACTGAGAGGATAGAGTCTTGTGTCTGGAAAGACAGGAGGTCCTGATTCAGAAATCCGATCGTAGTGTCTTTACTCATCGATATCTTACCCCCTGAAGGCTGCACATCTCCAACCATCATTTTCAAAAGAGTAGACTTACCTGTTCCATTCAGTCCGATTAGTCCTATTTTATCTTTTGGGCCAATGAAAAGAGAGGCTTCATCATACAGTGCTCTGTCGCCTAGGTAGTAAGAAAGATTCGTAATATCGATCATGGCCGCAAAAGTAAAACTTTGCTACAGGAAACTCAGCCTGGGCTATTCTTTTAAATTTAATACTCTCTTTGCAATTCTCCGCCCGTCATTCCCTTGCGAGCGACATAGGAGCGAGACTTGGGAATCTGATGTATTCTGACCATTCATTATGTTCCTAGATTCCCAAGTTTCGGACATCCTTCGGTTGTCCTCTCAAGGGAATAGCGGCTGGCATTGTAGTGTTTTTGAAACTTTTTCTTGTAATCTGTCTTTTATACATGAACCTTTTATTTTGTTTAAATTGAAATAGAAGAAAATATTTTAGTTATGAATACCGCACTCACCATTTTATTCTCATTTATCCTCATCGCCTGCTCCTCGAAGCAGTCGGCTGACAACCCATCCAAGGAGGAAACTGTAGACCAGACGGGTTTGACCTCCACTGAAGGGTTGCGGCTTGATGAAATACATCTTCCGGAAGGTTTTAAAATTGATGTCTTTGCCCGCGTCAATAATGCTCGGTCATTGGTGCTGACTGAAAATGGAACGTTGTTTGTCAGCAATAGAGGTGGAGATAAAGTTTATGCAATAAAGGATACGGATGGCGATTGGAAGGCGGACGAAAAGTACGTGATCGCAAGCGATATGCGCATGCCAAACGGCATAGCTTTTAAAGATGGTTCTCTATATGTGGCTGAGGTTTCAAAGCTTTGGAGATTTGATAATATTGAAGAAAACCTGGCGAATCCTTCCGTGCCTGTTAAGATTTATGATGATTACCCGACTGACGGGCATCATGGGTGGAAATTTATTGCCTTCGGTCCTGATGGTAAGCTGTATGTACCAGTTGGGGCTCCTTGCAATATTTGTGAAAGCAAAAATGAAATGTACGCGAGCATCACCCGGATGAATGCTGACGGATCGAACAGAGAGGTTTATGTGCATGGCGTTCGCAATACAGTCGGGTTTACCTGGCATCCTGAGACAGGTGAGATGTGGTTTACGGATAATGGGCGAGACTGGATGGGCAATGATATGCCTCCCTGTGAATTAAACAGGGTAACTGAGCCTGGTCAGCATTTTGGATACCCTTATTGTCACGGAGGCTATATTAAAGACCCGGAGTTTGGACATAAGTATCCATGTGACGATTTTGAAAAACCAGCTCAAAACTTAGGGCCACATGTCGCTCCTTTGGGGGTTAAATTTTGTACAAGTGAGGCATTTCCTTCGGAATATAAAAACAAGATATTTATAGCTGAGCATGGCTCATGGAACCGTGATGCCGATGTGGGTCACACCGGCCATAAGATCACTATGGTGACTGAACAAAATGGTGAAGGTGTGGCTTATGAGGATTTTGCGACAGGCTTTCTTGATAAAGAAGCAAATACTGCCTGGGCCAGACCGGTTGATTTGGTGTTTGCTACGGATGGATCTATGTTGGTTTCAGATGATTTAGCAGGGACAGTGTTTAGGATCACCTATAGCCTGGATTAGGACAATCAAGAAGATTTTTTTCCTCGCTTACGACCCTTTATTGATTTGCTGTAGTGCAGATACAAGGTGTTTACGAAGGAAAGTATAATACCAACACCAATTGTGATATAAAGGACAGTAAAAATCTTGCCCCAATCCGTTTGAGGTGCAAAATCTCCAAATCCGATGGTAGTGAGCGTAATGAATGAAAAATAGAACGCATCCAGGTAGCTCCACCCTTCCAGTTCATGATAAGCAATGGTCCCAATGATGAGAATCGTAACTCCGGTCAACAACAGGTCCCTGTATTCTTTGTCTGCCAGGAAGGCTTTAATGGTTCGAAAGAAGATCATGATTCAATTTAGCGATTCATTCAAAATTCGCTAATTCATTCTTTTCCACAAACCCAAACTTTCCTGCTTCATCTGAAATTCGTGCATATCGATGGTTGACAGCTTGAATAGTGTATAATAAACCGGTCTTGAGTGTATCCAGGTTTACAGCATTTTTATCCATTTGTGTTTTGCGGATGGTATTTTGTGCTAAACGCAGGGTTTTCCCAACCCATAGGGTGTCTGGAATGAAAGGGGGAGGTGTATTATAGTCAGGGACGATGAAAGCATATGGATCAATAGGACCGTTTTTATATATGCCGAAGTGAAGGTGAGGTGGGGTGTATCGTGCATTTCCAGTATTACCAACTGTACCGATGGTATCTCCCGGATTTACGGTCTGATATCTTTTGACAAATTGTTCCTGTAAATGAGCGAAGTACAAGTTGGTGCCGCGCTTGCGATCATAAAGCCAGACAACCTTTCCACCTAATCCCCGGACTCCAACGAAGCGAACCTCTGCTTTTGTAGGAGCAAGAATTGGGGTATGTCGTTTTGCAAAAATATCTACGCCATGATGCTCCCTTCGGCCACCATCTCTTGGATCTCCAAAGACACTCTGTATTGCCCTTTTGTCTTTGCCGGCAACAGGAAACGCCAATGTTGGGACATTCTCTATTGTTATGGAATACTGTCCTCCTCTAAGTAGTTCCGGTTGTAATCTGAGAAGGTAGGCAGCATCCCTTCTCGGTTCAAAACCGAGTTGGAGAGTGCTATCTGCGGAAGCTACCTGCAGAAATTGACTTAAAGAGTCATTTTCAATTCTGAACAGATCAACAAAAACGCGGGTGGTTTCTTGAGTGACCAAATCAATATCAACAAGAATTTTTTGCCCTCTTTTTACATCAAATCGGTAACCGATTGCATCAGGCTTTACCTCTGATAGTATAAATGATTCCTGATAGGGCAACTTCACTCTTATCTGCTGATCAAAAGGTTTTTCAGCAGCTTTCACCCAATCTTTACCAAGTGCGGTGCTCAGCAGGTTAGCTTGCTTTAGTGAATACCAATATGCTTCATGATCATTTCTCGGATAAAATCTCTCAGGAACTTTTTCTTCAGTGCAACTGAGCAGCACTAGAATTGCTAAGGCTGTGGTGATCAACTTTGATTTCATCACCATTTCTTACGAAGAATAGCCAAAGCCGGTTAGGAAAAGTTGATCACTGGTTCTCTACTTTTTCCCCATGCTTATAGGTGATGGTTTCTACCTCGTTTCCTTTCTTATCAAAATATTTCCAATCACCATGCCTGCGGTTTCGAATATAATTGCCCGTATATTCGACCTGACCATTCTTGTAGTATGAGGTGTATTCACCCTGGAGTTTGTTGAGTTCGAAGCTCCCTTCGAATTTGAGTTTCCCGTTTGGGTAAAACCCCTTGTAGGAGCCATATTTATTGCCAAATCGGTAAGTGATTTCTGAAATCTTTTTCCCACCATCATAAATTTCTTTAATGCCGTGGAGTTTCCCTTTTTCGTATCGTTCTGTCAGCAAGAGTTGTCCTTTGCTGTTCCAGGATTTCCAGGTTCCGTGTGGGAGTTCATTTGCCAGTTCCTTTATAGCAATTAGCTGACCCTTCTCAGAATATTCCTTTATGGAGGCGTTCAGTCCACTATTTGAAAAGCTGGATTCCAGTCTGATTGCTCCATTTTTAAAGTAGTCCAGACTTTTGCCTACACGGTAGCCATCTTTGTATTTGTATTCGCTTTTAGTGCTGCTATCATCAAAGTAGACCAGATACACCCCTTGCAATGCGCCATTCGCATACGTTCCGTTTGCCTTAAGCTGACCATTTTCATGATAGATTTTCACGGACCCGCTTCGATCCCCACGTTGGTTTACAACCTCCATCTCCAGTTTACCTGATGGATAATAGGTTTTGTATTCACCAACTAAAAGTCCGTCCCTATAGTGGGCTTCCAGCTGAATGTTCCCGTTTTCATAGTACTTTTTGGTAACACCATTCGGTTTTCCGTTTTTGTAGTGGACTTCTTCTTTTTTGTTTCCATTAGAATAATAGGAATAAACCGGTCCGTCTGGCTTACCGTGTTCAAATGCTGTGATCCCTTTTAGGTTACCTTCTTCATCGTACAACTTCACTTCTCCAACGAGTGTGTCATTCTTGAAGGTTGCCTCCTGAATCAGGTTACCAGAAGGTGTAAATACCTGGGTAAGACCTTCTCTTAAATTTTGTTTGTAGAGCGTTTCACGCTGAATGCTGCCATCCGGGTAATAATTGTAGAAAACACCCTCTTTATTCCCTTTTTCAAATTGGCCGGAAACAATAATATTTCCTTGCTTGTCAAACATCTTGTATGCACCATCCACCAATGAGCTATCTCCGTTGAGAATCTGAAACTCCTCTTTCAGCTGCCCCCCATCATAATAGGTTTTTATTTCTTGAGAAAATGATACGAATAGCCCTAAGGAAAGTGAAAACGTGAGTAATAGTTTATGCATAAGATGTATTCGGAACGAATATCTTTTTTGGATATTACAAATTTAGCAGCCAACAGCAAGTTTAGCAGTCTTTGACTTTAATTTCACGCAAAAGATATAAGCGTATGAATATTCTATTGGTTGGTGTTGGATTGATCGGGGGCTCATTTTCACTGGCGCTAAAGCATCGAAGTGATTTGACCTTTGGAGGATTTGATAAAAGTGAAGAAGCTCAAGGCAAAGCTTTGGAATTAGGGATTGTCTCTAAAGGATTTGCAAGCTTGAAGGAGGGCATCAATTGGGCCGATATAATTGTAGTATCTGTACCTGTAAAAGCAATAAAAGAATTAATTCCCCAGATACTTGATGAGATCCACCCGAATCAGATAGTTGTAGATTTTGGCTCTACCAAAGAAGCAATTTGTACTTCAGCTTCCACTCATCCCAATCGAGGACAGTTCATTGCAGGTCATCCGATCGCCGGAACGGAACACTCAGGTCCTTCGGCTGCATTTGGTGAGTTATATAGAGAAATGAACCTAATCCTGTGTGACACAAACCTTACCGATTCGGACAAATTGAAAACGTTTGAAGTGTTGTCAAGAGATGCAGGGTTTAGCATCATTCACATGGACTCTAGAGAGCATGATAAGCATCTGGCTTACATCTCTCACCTAAGTCACATTACATCATTCGCATTGAGCTGTGCAGTGCTTCAGAAAGAAAAAGATGGAGAGGTGATTCTGGATTTGGCAGGATCAGGATTTGCATCTACTGTTCGTTTAGCCAAGAGTTCTCCGAGTATGTGGAGCTCTATTTTTATGGAGAATAAAGAAATGGTACTGAAAGGCATAGAAGCGTATAAAGAGGAGCTTGAAAAACTAAAGGAGCTTATAGAAATGAACAAGGAGGAGAAGTTGGAAAAGTATTTGGAACGAGGAAGAGAAATACGTCGAATTTTGGAATAAAAAAGCCCTTCGAAAACGAAGGGCAATATGCAGTTTATAAACTAAGGTACATGAGCAATGGACTATCTGAATAGGCTGATAATTGTTCTTCTGTATATTCTTCTGTAAATGAACCAAAACCATCTTTGGAAATGGTTATCACATATAAATCCTCATCCCCCTGCGGAATGATGATCTCATTAGAGAGCGCCTCCAGTTCTCCTTCGTAAATTGTATTTCCACCGTTTGTGATATCAATATTGGCAGTGGTCAATTCCCAGTCTAAAACCAATGGATCAAGGTTGAAAACGAGCACCGACAAGAGAAAATCAACCGTTTCAACGATGGAAAAACTAAACGCTGAGTACCCAAAATCCTCTGGCTCAAACTCAAGGATGGATAGAACCTCTGGTGAAACCGTCTCTATTTCATTGGCGGATACCGTAATCGTAAGCGGTAGCGGATTTTCTACCAGATGAGCTAACTCACTCCCAATAAGTGGACTGGAATACAAAATAGAAGCCACATCATCAATCAGGTGAAATTCAGTGAGGACGTAGGTTCCCACTGGAAGTCCGATAGCCTCTGATATTTTCTTGCCATTAAAATCATAGAGAGTTACTTCCTCTGTAATAAAAACGGGTGTTCCATCTTCCTCTTCCAGTGAAATGAGTGCGGACGAAATTTCATTAGACATGACCCTTCCGGCCGAACCAGTAAGGTCATTAAACGATAACCTTACAAGTCCAATGCTTGAGGAATCGTCATCGTTACTACAACCAATTGGTATTAGAAGTACGCATGCTGCAACCAGCAACACGCCTACATTTTTTAATAAAAGTCTCATAGGATGGCGGTTTTGATTAATCTATTCCTTAATAATCTAAACAATAAAAAGGATTAAATAAAGAATTGATTGTACTATTTTAATTTACGTAAGCCCCAATCACTCATATGTAATTTGTAGTGAAATAGAAAAGGGCTTCCTATCCAGGAAGCCCTTTTCAGAGGAGAATAAAGTATTATGTTCTATACTTTTTCTACGACAATGGCAGAGGCTCCACCACCGCCATTGCAAATACCAGCACAACCAATCTTGCCGCCTTTCTTATTAAGCACGTTGATTAGTGTAGTAATGATTCTGGCACCTGAGGTACCCAGCGGATGCCCCATTGCAACAGCGCCACCAAATACATTAAGCTTATCCGAATCTAATCCTAGCTTTTGTTGGTTGGCTATAGCTACTGCAGAAAATGCTTCATTCACTTCCCAGTAGTCAACATCTCCTTGTTCAACTCCAGCGTGTGCCAGGGCTTTAGGAATAGCAAGGGATGGGGCTGTGGTGAACCATATTGGCTCTTGAGCAGCATCTCCAAATCCTTTAATCTTTGCGATTAAAGTAAGTCCTAATTCTTCCGCTTTCTCTTTACTAACTAAAACAAGTGCGGAAGCCCCATCATTGATAGTAGAAGCATTGGCTGCAGTCACGGTTCCTTCTTTGTCAAACACTGGCCTTAATGAAGGGATCTTGTCGAAGTTTACATTTTTGAATTCTTCATCTTCATCCATGACGATCGGGTCTCCTTTTCGTTGAGGAATTTCAACAGGTACGATCTCATCCTTAAATTCACCTGCTTCTGTAGAAGCAGCTACTTTTTTGTAAGAGTTGATCGCATATTCGTCCTGCGCTTCACGAGAAATACTCATTTCTTTGGCGGTGTTTTCAGCACAGTTGCCCATCGGAAATTTGTTGTAAACTTCCCATAGGCCATCATGCATCAAGCCATCAATCATTTGTCCGTGACCATATTTATAGCCAAATCGAGCTTTTGGGATGTAGTATGGAACATTTGACATGCTTTCCATACCCCCTGCAACAACAACATCATTAATGCCAAGCATGATGGATTGAGCTCCCAGCATCACAGATTTCATTCCAGAAGAACAAACCTTGTTGACGGTGGTGCATGGTACATTGTGACCGATTCCTGCACCAATGGCTGCTTGTCTTGCAGGAGCCTGACCAAGGTTTGCAGAAAGGACATTTCCCATAAAAACTTCATTGACCTGATCCGCAGCAACACCTGATTTTTCAAGTGCACCTTTGATTGCAAAGGTTCCTAATTGCGTTGCAGAAAAACCGGATAGCTTCCCTCCGAAACTTCCAATAGGAGTACGAACAGCAGAGGCTATGTAAACTTCTTTCATAGAATTCTTTGGTTATTGTTATTATGATTAAATCAATAAAAAGTCCCGATGGTTCAGATCGGGACCGCAAAGATCGTAAAAGTAGATGGTAAATGGTAGAGATAGCATAGACCATATACTAAAAGTCGGAATCTGACATGGTAAAAATGAAGACTCAGAAACAAGTTCAGAGTAGCTGGACATAAGAATTGAATCACCAGTCTGGTTTTCCGCTTGGAGGGCGTTTAGTCGCCTTTCTTTTTTGGTGCTGAAGATATTTAATTTCACTCTGCCTCATTGCTTCCAATAGTTGACGTGCCTTCTCTTCACTTATCCCCATTTCCTCCAGTTTCTCTTTGGTCATTTGTTCCTGAGACTTTTCCTGCTCTTCCTCTTCGCCTTCTTTCTGCTCTTGATTTTGCTTTTCCTGCTCTTGTTTTTCTTCTTCTGATTGCTCCTGGTTTTCTCCTTCCTGATTTTCTTTATTCTCTTGCTCTCCGTCCTTATTCTGGTCCTGCTTTTGTTCCTGGTTTTCGTCCTCTCCGTCTTTGTTTTCCTGATCCTGGTTTTCCTGATCCTGATTTTGTTGCTGCTGTTGCTTTTGTTCTTCGAGCAATTTCTTAACTACCTCATAGTTGTATCGGGCATCCTGGTTGGTTGGATCTGCTTTTATGGCCGATTTGAGCTGCTGAAGGGCCTCTTCAAGTTTTCCAGCATCCTTACTCATCACTCCAAGTTGCTGCAGGGCGATGGATTTCAGTTTGTTATTCGAGGAAGTTGCCAGTTGATTGTAATTAATTTTTGCTCCGGCGGTATCATTTAGGTGATAGTGCGCATGTGCAAGGTTCAATTTGATGGCGGGATCATCCACACCCAAAGAATCCCGAAGCAAGGTATATTTAGCCAGGGCAAGTTCATAATCCTTGTCCAGGTAGGCAGCTTCAGCTTCCTTTTTCAATGAATTGACCTTTGAAATCTCCTTAGGATCGGTAATGAGAACAGCCAAAATGATCACAAAGAATGTCTTCATAGTTTGATCAACTTTACACTAAATAGCACATCTAATATCATTAATAGTAATGCAAATCCGAGGAAGTAGAAATACCGATTTTGTGTGGCATCCACTTGTTTTGCATCTCGCATCTCACCTTCCACACGATTGATTGCATTTATCAAACGTGATACATCGTTTCTTGATTCATTTATTTCAAAATATTCTCCCCCGGTGAGATCTGCCAAATCTTCCAGTGAGGAGGAATTTAACTGTGAGACTACTTCATTTCCACTTTTGTCTGTTTTAAATCCATTTCGAGTGGGAATTTTGCTTCCTTGCTTGGTGCCTACACCTAGAGTAAATAAAGTAATCCCTTCAGAATCCAGCTCTTCAGCGATTTCATCCGTATTATCACCAAAATCTTCCCCATCACTAATCAGTATGGTGATCTTGGATTTAGACCGGGTGATTACCGTATCATCTGCAATCAGCTTTTCGGTGGCCATTTCCAGGGGAGGGCCAAAGTCAGTCCCAAAGTTTGGAACCATCTCTGTATTTAATGTTTGTATGAAAAGGTTCAGCGCATTGTTGTCATAGGTGAGAGGACACTGCATGTAGGCTTCACTACTAAACATAATGAGTCCAATACGATCCGAATTGAAAGCTTCCACGATGTTTTTTAATTCAAACTTCACCTTCTCCAATCTCGATGGCTGCACATCGGTGGCATTCATAGACTGACTCAGATCAATGCAAATGAAAATGTCCTTACCTACGGTTTTCACTTCTCTGGAGGTGTCACCAAAGCTTGGTCCCAATAGAGCTGTGATGATGAGTCCGAAATAAATGGTTCTTAGGATGGTTTTTATGATGACTCGTTTCGCTGAGAGTCCTAACCTGCGTGTGGTGCTGACGACACGCCAGATAAAGCCAATGTATAGCAGTGCAAAGACCGCCATTAAAGCCAATTCGAATGTACCGATTGCGTTCACCCACTTCATCGCGGGCAAATCTAACAGATCAGCTTATGGGAATGAATAGGATTTTAATGGATTAACATTTTTTAATGTGAACGGTAAATAGCTGAATTATACGTCGAAAAATAGTTGTTTAACTAACAATAAACTAAATCAGCTAGTCAAGAAATATGTATATTTTAAATACATAAATACGTTATAAAGAAAAAATTAATATGTAAAATATTTTGTTTATAATAATTATTTAAAATAATATTTTGAAAATTATCATTTGATAATTGTTTTGACAATTAAAATTCCATTATCATTTTATTAATTTAGGAAAAATTATATTTTATTTTGAAATAGTTATATATATTTAGCAGAATGATTTGGTTTTCAATAAGGTGGATTGTGGTCTTAGAAACTGTGGATTAACTAAATCATTTGAATCAGCAACATTACCTATTTTAATGCTTTATTGATATTTAAAGCGCTTTTTCTGATGGCTTCATAAAGATGAATCCATCAGATTATTAAGAACCTATTAGAAATAATACTTGAAATGAAGGGAATCTGAATGTATGAGAAGTGAGTGTGGGGTTTCAAAAATGTTTGAAATATTTTAATTCATTTTATGAAAATATTCTCCATTAATTCACCTCATTTTTTTGTGAATTTTCCTTTCATAATTGAATTATTAAGTAATGGAAATTGGAACCGCTATGAAAAAATCACAATGCTTTTACATCGCCTGTAGATCGATACTCTATTCACTAATTGCCATAATAGGTCTGACAGCATCTGCTCAGACGATCGTCTACTCAGATGATTTTGAATCTGGTTTTGAAGGTTGGTCTTCTGCCAACTGGACAAGGGATTCAGATGCTGCCCTTCCTGGGTCTGATGGTAATTATTTACATCCGAGTAGTTTTGATAATTATAGTGCAAATGTGGATGTTTATACAACAAGTGCAGTCATAGATCTTACAGGATCCTACGACCTGGTGTTGGAGGTGGATGTAAGTTATGATACTGATGATTCTGGCCCTGGATTATTGAATAATTCACAGGATGGTTTCAACATCGAATACTCAGCTAATGGAGGAAGCACATGGAACTTGCTTGGGAGTAGTGGGGAAGGTTTAAACTGGTATAATGATGATAATGTAACTGCCATTGGAGATGATGGATGGGATGGTTATAGCGGCGGCTGGCTTACCGCATCTATTGTGTTGCCTGCTTCTCTTTTTAATAATTCACAAGCAAGGTTCAGAGTTCATTTTGAATCTGGCACTACAGGCTTGGGTGATAATGAAACTGTTGGCTTGGGTGTTGGCTTTGACAATTTCACCATTACAGAATACGCAACATCTAATGCAGCCCCAGGAAATGTTTCTTCAGGGTTATCTCTTTGGCTGAAGGCTGATGGACCTGTTTTGACTGAGGGGTCTACCGTTGCGACATGGGGGGATATAAGTCCGGGTGAAAATCATGCCCGTCAGGAATTTGGTTCTGCGTTTAATCCCGGTTTTTTAGATTCCGCTATCAATTATAACCCCACGCTCCAGTTTGATGATTCAGATCTCCAGGGAGCGGCAGGGTTCTATACCCGGGAATTCTTCGTAGTAATAGATCCTGATTTTATTAGTAGTAGTTCGGCAGAGACCGGAGATGTCATTGGATATGAACCGGGTGATGTTGGTAGTCTAGAGCTAGGAGCTTCCACTGTCCAGTTTGCTGATGAACTTATCACACATACCATCCAGCCAAGCACGGGTTATCGCTCTGCATTTCAGGATGCAAGTGGGGAGTATGTATTGGCTAATCCGATCATAATCAATGACAGATGGAATGCTACCGATAATGGTCAAAACCTCTACCTAAACGGCGAGCAGGTGGATAATATCGAAGTAGATCCGGATACAGATTATACAGATTTTGCCGATGGTGCCTACATACTTGGTTATGGGTTTGACCTATCTGATGATTTTCAAGGAGGCATTGCGGAAGTTGTTTCTTACAGTTCCAAACTGAGTACGAGTGATCGAGAGGATGTAGAAACCTATCTTGCCATTAAATACGGGATCACCCTGGATGAGGATCCGTCCAGTGCTACAACGAATTATGATTATCAGGTGAATGGAGTGACCATCATTTGGCCGGGAACTTCGAATGCCGCCTATCAGACGTATCATCATGACGTAGCAGGCATAGGCAGAAATGTTGTTTCGCAAGGACTCGATCAACCCAGCAGCCAAAGCATCAATGACGCCACCATTGTCAATATGCAAAGCCCTTCAGACCTGGACGATGGGGAGTACATGGTTTGGGGAAACGATGATGGCCCGAATACCTTCACTACTTCGGATGTCATTACCGGCATCACCCAAAGACTCGAGCGAATCTGGAAAGTAAAAGAAACCGGAGACGTGGGCACGGTTACTTTGAATTTTGACATTACAAACCTCTCTGTTGATAAGGACAATACAACCCTGAACCTGATTGTTGCTCCGGGAACGGCAACCATGCCTACTGATCTGGGCGATGATGCAATCTCCACTTTGATTCTTGGCGGAACCGTTTCTACAGTGGGCGGAAAGGACATTCTTTCATTTGAAAATGTTTCTTTGAGTGATGGTGATTTTTATACAATAGGTGGTGACGTTCAGACAATCGCACCGGGAGGTGTTTCTGCCGGCCTTACTTTATGGCTCAGACCAGATGATGGCGTTTCTACTACAGCATCAGATTTAGTGACAAGCTGGGCCGATGTGAGTGGTAATGGCAATGATGCGGATCAGGGAGATGACAATGAGAAGCCTACATTACTTGAAAATGAAATCAATTTCAATGATGCCATCGATTTTAGTGATGATTTTCTGGATGGGATAGCAGGATTCAATACGCATGATTACTTCATTGTTTTAAAACCGGATGCGACCGTGCAGGCTGGGAGTGGAAATGGTTTTGTACTAGGTCTTCAAAACGGATCATTTGATGGACTCTATTTAGGAGCTACAGCAAGTGATACGCTAATTGGACATGCGGTAGATACCTATCGCTCAGCCTATTTGGATGCTGTAGCAACGATATCTGATCCAGTATTTGTACTGAATGCAAGAAATGATTCTGATACCCCCACTGCACAAGATATTCTTGTAAATGATGTGGCTGTTGATAATGGAGATGGTGGAACATTTTCTAATCGATCCAACTCTTATTTTAGGTTAGGAAACAACTTCAACAGCACGGATAGCTATGATGGAAAGATTGCCGAAGTGATTAGCTACGATACCAGACTAAGTGATTCCGACAGGAGAGATGTGGTGTCATATCTGGCGCTGAAATATGGGGTAACGCTGGACATAGCCACCGATCCATACACAGTTGGAGGTGTTTCAATCTATAACAATACAGCGTACTCCAATGATATTGCCGGAATAGCCATAAACCTGGATCACGGATTAACGCAAACCTCCTCTATGAGTGGAAATAGTGATGCGATCGTGAATGTTGCTGGAAGTGCCAGTCTGAGCACGGGTGATTATATCATGTGGGGAAGTGATGCCACTGATAAAACCCTTGTACAAAGTACAGAGCTCCCTGCTGGTTATGACGAACGACTACAAACAGAATGGCAAGTGGATGTGACCGGTTCTCCTGGCAATGTAACAGTTAAGGTGTATGTGGGGAACATTGACAGCTATGCCGATAGGGCTAAATCGGAGGGGCTGTACACTTTGCTGGTAAACACCTCCAATGATTTCTCCTCAACTACTGCTGAATATGAAGGTGGATATTTTTCCGGTGACACAATTGTATTTGAAAATGTGAGTTTTACCGATGATGATTTTTTTACTGTTAGTGTTCCGTCAGCTGTTGATTTAAATGCAAATGTATCTCTTTGGCTGAGAGCCGATTTGGGCACCAGTACAACTACAGATGGTGCTGCGGTGAGTACATGGGCAGATCAAGTTGGGAATAATGACGCCACTGGAACCGGAGGAACAAGACCGCTATATCGAGTCAATGCAATTGGAGATAAACCCGCAATTGATTTTGATGGAACCGATGACATCATGGGAGGAGCTGCAGGGTTTTATTCTCAGGACTATTTTATCGTTGTGGATCCTGATGTTACATACTCCTATAATTCTTCAGCTGTAGGTGTAATTGGATTTGAATCAGGTGAGTTTACAGGCTTTGGGTTGGGGCCGGTTACGTCTGATGCCGGAGTGCCAAATGAGGTGGTTACACATTTATATCAGGCTTCTGGTTCCTATCGTTCTGCGCAGACCGGAACCTCAATTACTTACGCTAACCCAACTATATTCAATTCAGCTGTCAACGGTACCAATGATGGACAAGAAATTTACGCAGATGGTGCACAAATAGACAATGCAGAAGCGAATGCAGTATCATTTACAAACTTATCTAATCAGGCATATCAACTAGGAGATGTTTTTTCAGGGATTGGTTTCTATAATGGAAAAATTGCTGAGATAATCAGTTTTTCGTCAAGGCTCAGCACCACCGAACGCAGAGACATAGAGACGTATTTAGCAATAAAATACGGAATCACCCTGGACATTAGTGGAAGTGGTTATACCTATGATAATGGTACAAACCTCTACAACCTATCTGGCTACTCGAATGATATCATTGGAATAGCGGCAAACTCGTCTCAGGCATTGGTTCAAAATTCTTCTATATCATTAAACACATCAACCATTTTGACAATCAGCAATCCATCCAGTCTGAACAATGAGGATTATGTATTGGTCGGGAATGATGGAGGTGTGATCACTTCATCAGGCTCCAATCTACCGTCCACAGTCACCGAAAGAGTCACACGAATCTGGGGAGTGAACGAAACCGGGGATGTTGGGACGGTCACACTCACCTTTGATCTTACAGGGGGAGGTTACGGGGCTTATAGTCTAACTGATTTCTCACTCATACTCGACAATGATGCTGACTTCACGAATGGAACATTGAGTATCATTAGTGCTGCAAGTTTTGATGGTACCACATTGATTTTTGAAGATGTGGATCTGAGTGGTGCGGTCAATTTTTCAATTGGTACGGGCAGGGATTTGGCTACAGATACCGATTCCGATGGCATACCTGACTACTTTGAAATTGCCTATGGCACAGACGAGACCAACGGGGATGATCCGGTTTTGAACGGGGGAAATGATGATAATCTAGATGGAACTACTCCCAATAATGGCATTAACGATACAGGTATTAACGGCGATGGCATATCGGATGCACTTGAGCAGATTTTAATAGATAATGGAGCTATTGGGCCTATTTCCAGAATTACGGATACCGATGGGGACGGGATTCCGGATTGGCTGGAAGTAGCCGATGGCACCAATCCTTTCAATGGAAATCAACCAACTGCTTCCGGGGATAGCGATTCTGATGGAGATGGTATTCCCGATGCTTTTGAAACCTACATTGCCAATGCTGGAGGAGCAGCAGATCCGGACATCTCAACAGATACGGATGGAGATGGTATACCTGATTACTATGAGGTGCTTAACAATACAGATCCCAATGATGTCAATGACCCGACGGTATCTGGAGGAACGGATTCTGACGCGGATGGAATATCGGATGCACTTGAGGCCGTTTTGATCGCTGGAGGTGCAAGCGCTCCAATTAATCTGGTGTCGGATATGGATGGTGATGGTATACCAGACTACATCGAAGCTCAAACAAATACAGACCCATTTAATGAGGATAGCCCTGGACTTCCGTCTACTGTTGTCAACATTAGATCGTTGCAGGCAGACTATCAGGTGACTGGCGGTAATTGCATTGATTTAAATGGATACCAGTGGGTGCATGTGACCGACAATAACGGTAGCTTGGTTTTCTCCATTAATCCTGTGGGAAACAATCTGGGTAGTACCTGCTGGGCAGTACGAATATTGAGTGGAGAAGCGAATGTTCGAATGCAAACTGTGGATGGCGTTCAGGATGAATATGTCATGAACAGGAATTGGTGGATAGCACCGACCATTCAACCGTCAACAGATGTGTACTTGAGGTTTTACTCATTAGATGCCGATCCTATTGATTTAAGAGATGCTGTGGTTGCTGATGGATATGATCCCAACATCCTGAATGAGTTTCAGGCTGACAGCATTCACTTCACTAAGATTTCAGGAATTGATGAACTGGATCCATTTGTGAGTGGCGGCACACGCACGGCACACCAACCTTTGGTTGCTAATGCAGGTAGTTTAGGAAAGTCATTCACTTTTGGAATCTCTTCTTTCTCCTCATTCGTTCCTCATTATAGTCCGGGCAATGATGATGTTGCTCTGCCGATCGAATTGAATTATTTCAAAGGGGAAATGCGAAATGGATCAGTCGTCCTTGAATGGCAAACATTAACAGAACAGAATAATGAGAAGTTTTATGTTATGAGAAGTTCTTCGGGTGATTCATTTCAGGTCATCGGGGAATTGGCAGGCGCAGGGAACTCCTCATCACCAATTGACTATTCATTCTCAGATACATCTCCCACTGACAAAATGAATTATTATCAGCTGATGCAGGTGGATTATAATGGTGAGTCTTCTCAGTCAAATATCATATCCATTAATGCTGAAGATGTTTTTGATGACCTGGTGATTTATCCAAATCCGGCAAGTGAGCTTATAAATATTCGGGTAAATGATGCCGAGCAATTGCTCCATGGATTTAGGCTGACTTTACATGACATATCAGGAAAGGCCTATCGGGTTGACTCATTTGTATTGGGAAATCAGATCCGAATACCTGTCAGTCATCTTGCAGCCGGAAGATATACATTGAAAATGGAGCTTCCAGGGCAGTCCCGTTCATTTTCGATTGTTAAAGACTGATTCGCGTTTTCAAGACAATGGGGTTTCCCTGTGAGCTCTCACAGTGACAAATAACATCCTGGTATTTGAGATAGCTCGGAGTGTAAACCTTTGTATCAATGAAGAATTGATTATCATTTTCCACTAGCAACCGAACATTTTCATTGACTGGATCAAGGAAGTTTTCATCAATCAATTGACCAATGTAGAATCGTTGATCATCACATGGTTCGGAGGTGTCAAGCCAAATGATGCTTCCATCTGTTCTGGTTGTGATGGTTAACGCCTCTTTTTCTTTTCCGTCAATCAAAAATTCCCTGGTTCCTATCCCCGGAAAACCATATCCATAGGGTATTTCAGCTTTTAATTGTCCAGTTGAATAATACAATTTTCTGGGTCCATGAAGCTTGTCTTCATGATAAGAAGTAGCAGCATACAACTGTCCACTTTCAAAATATTTTTTTGAAACACCTTCTCTTTCGCCATTCTCATAGGGCATTGCCAGTAAGATTGTTTCACCATCATTATGGAAGAGGTAGGAGGTACCGTGTTTCTGTCCATGATCGTAGTTGACGATGGTTTTTAGCTTATTGCTCTTTGTGTATTGACGGACCTCTCCATGTTTTACATTGGATTCGGGTGTAGCTCCCAATATCTCACTTGAAATAATTTCTGATACATCAAGGTAAACGGCACTCATGCCGACAAAGCTTAGAATGACAAGTGCTAGAAGTATTTGATTTTTGTTCATACCACAATTTATCAATGAATTGGATAAAGAATTGAGTCAACGAAATGGATTTTTGACGGTAACTTTTATATTTGCACTCCTTTTTAGGATGTACCCGATAAACGGGTCTTTTTTTAAGAAGGTTTTGGCTTGAAAGTAGAGTCAATTTTTTTAAGCTAAATGCCACGGAGAGGTGGGTGAGTGGCTGAAACCACATGTTTGCTAAACATGCGTGCGAGAAATCGTACCGGGGGTTCGAATCCCCCTCTCTCCGCAACAAAATGCTGCGATAGTAGCAAACAAATTGGTTGCGTAGCTCAACTGGATAGAGCAGCTGCCTTCTAAGCAGCAGGTTCGGGGTTCGAGTCCCTGCGCAATCACAAAAGCCCTGACAGAGATGTTGGGGTTTTTTGTTTTAAAGGATCATGAAATAATCCTCCTCTCTCCGCAACAAAAAGCTGCGATCTCAGCGACTGAAGGTTCACTAGCTCTCCCGATGATTATCGGGAGGATAGAGCAGCTGCTAATTCCATTACGGCTTCTAAGCAGCAGGTTCGGGTCGGATCGACGTTTCGATTCGAGTCCCCGCGCAATCACTTAAAACCCGCAATAGCGGGTTTTTTTTGCTATTAATATGGACGGGAAGCCTGTCCCGCACTTGATGCGGGAAGTCCCTGCGCAATCACATCAAAACCCGCCATTGGCTGGTTTTTATGCTTTAACCCTTCAATGTGAAGCTGGCTGTAAGCCCAACGCAGAAATTACGAGGCAACCGGTCTACTCCAAAGATCGCTCGTGAGTGTTGCCCTTTTTCTTCCAGGACATTCACAAAAAGGTCAGACGCTCCATTTACAACCACTGGAGCATTATCCCATTCTGCAATTGATTGATAATAGGCATCAAAATGATTGAGCCCTTCAATAGCATCAAAGCCAATTTTGGAGTCGATTTGTGCAATTACGTTCAAAGCGCATAGCTCCATAGCCTTCATCCCGTCATCATCAGAAATAGATGCTCCGAACTTACCCTGATATAAGAATTTTCCATTTAGAATGGGAAACTGAATAGCTACATAGGCAATAACTCCTCGTTTGTTAACTGAAACATAGTTTCCTCCTGGAGAAGACACTTCTGGTAGAGAATGTCCAAATGATTTTACTCTATCGGATATATTCATACTGTTTAATTGTAAGTTTTTGAACTCTTATTGAGATTATGAAGGTTGATACATAAACGAAGAAAATGCCACACTTTATCATTCATGCAAACACGAAAGCGATCCAATCTGTTGATGCGCAAACTATTCTAACGGCCGTCCATAAACAAGCTGTTTCCAGTGAGCTTTTTGATGAAAATGACATCAAGGTTCGTTTGGTTCCATTTGAGAAATCATTGGTGGCGGGAAAACCAGATAATGACTTTGTTCATGTCTTTGCTTATATCATGGGAGGGAGATCCACAGCTCAAAAAAGAAAATTGTCTGAATCGATTGTGAAAAATCTCAATGAGTTACTAAAGGATGTGGAGAACATTGCGATGAATGTATATGATTTTGAACCCGAGACATACTTCAATAGAAAAATGATTGGCTGACTAAACAATTTCAACTGCCAAAATCTTTGTGGGTTGAGATTTACCCTTTAGGGTGATTGAACCAAGGTCTGTTGTAACAATTTCATGTGGAAGTTGATCCCCAAGCTCCTTTGAAATAATCAATGATACGTCATGTTCGTTGCACAGTGCCTGTATCCGCGCGGTAGTGTTTAGCACATCTCCGGTAAATATAATTTCCTTTTTCAGTGCACCAATTTCTCCTGTTGTCACTTCACCCACATGCATGCCAGCCTTGAATTCCGGTGAGATTCCATAGTTTTCTTCGAATCGACTCTCCATAAGAGTCAGGCTTTCCTTTATGCCCTGAAAGCAGCGTACACAATTGTTGTCTTTAAGTCCTTGGTCTTTTTTCCATGAAATCACAACCTCATCTCCAATGTATTGGTACACTTCACCCAAGTGATTAATTATGGGATCGGTCATAGCATCGTAATACATCTGCAGAAAGTCGAAGTATCTAATGTGTCCCAACTTTTCAGCGATAGTAGTAGAATTCTTCATGTCTAGAAACATGAATATGCGTTCCTCTACTCTAGGCCGATGATATCTACCAGTAAAAAAATTGAACATCACCTGATGTCCCAGGTTCTCACTGATTGCTGCATATAGGAGACTCAAAATCAGGTGAAAGGAAAGCTGAAACATGGTATTGACAAAGACCAGGCTTTGAAAGTAAAGAATGGTCTTTTCCCAAACTATCTGATCTGTCAAACTAGCTCCAAGATCAAGTGCAGATGCTATTGGAAACAGGATGACCTGAAGGATCAGCATTAATGCCAGATAAAGCATGAATTTGTAGCCGACCTTTCTGGCAAAGCTGTAATGACGGAAGCGTTTTTCGAGAACCACTAATTCAATTAATCCAACAAGTAGACCTACTGAAGTAATGGCCAGGTTGGCAAAAATGAAAACAGGAAGCGTTATGGTGACAGCTGTGTCAGGATTTAGGTTTTGATTGCCGGTCGCTACCGTTTCTGCCAATAATAATACCCATCCGGTTATTAGCCAGATGACTCCAAAAGGGATGATGCGACTAATATTCCGTTTTTGTTTTGGGCTAAGCACTTAAATGTCGAGGTATTTAGAACTCCATTAGGAAGAAACTAAATTAATGGATTCAAACTAATCAGTTTGATCAAAAAGCTGTCGAAAACTTCCAGCAGCAGTCATCAAATGGATTTTGTCTTTCAATTCCTGATAGATAAAATCATGAAGGAAATTCCTCGTGCTGATTCGCTTTACACCCAAATTTCCAAGGGTATCGAAATCGGGAAGATTGGGGATACTCATTACATTCAGTGGTAGGGACGTATGTTGGACTACCTTCTTAATATCGTTTTCGTTGGTAATGCATGGTAAAAAAATCCCATTAATGAAATTTTCATAATGATCAATCCTTCTTATCGATTCTTCAACGGGATTGGGAACATTGAGCAGAAACGTATCAATTCTTAGGTTGATAAAGATATCAATGCCTTCCCTTTTCAAGCCATGGTGAATAGCTTCAATTTTTTTTGTAAAGACATTGGGGTCAACGAGTTTTCTTGAACCATTTCCAACAATGGAGTCCTCAATGTTTATCCCGACAACACCAAGTTCATTTAGCTTTTTAATATTCTCAATTACTTTAATAGAATCATCCCCATACCCAGCCTCCAAATCTACAGATAACGGAAGTTGGCATGCTTGCGAGATACGCTGAATAACAAGAAGGTATTCCTGAAATGGCATATTTTCTCCATCTTCATACCCTAACATGGCGGCAATTGCTGCACTGGATGTTCCAATAGCTTTGAAACCCATCTTTTCCATAAGTCTCGAGCTTGTGGCATCCCAGGTGTTTCCCAATAAAAGTGGTGTGCTTTGATTGTGTAGGTTTAAAAAATCGAGGTACTTCTTTCTCATAATGTTTTTTTTGACAAAGAAGCTCTGATATCAATTAGACTACAACCGAAAACTTAACAACCATTTTTTCTCATTTAAATGTCGACTTCATAATCATCCGAACCAGTCCAAGGTAGCTACCAAAGAAGCGTTGTAACTGAGCTTCGTTGGTGGAGTTAATCTGCATGGTGAAGACCTCCCCGGTATCTAGGTGATAGAAGCCTGCCGTATTGTAACCAGGAAAGAAACCTGAATGTCCGATGAACGTGCCCAACCCAGGGAATTCATACTTTATAACTCCAAGTCCGTATTGGCCACCAATTTCCGCAGCATCTGCATAGTTGAAAAAGTCATCTTTAAGCTTTTCCATATTAAAAGCTTCACCTTCATAGATGCTTTTGAGCAGGCGAGCATAATCTGCATTCTTATAGGCATATCCTCCCCCAGTCCACTCAAATTGCATGTTGTTTTGTGCGGTACCATTTACAAGAAAGGGAGCTTTAAAACCGAGAGCGTAATCAGACCCCTCGGTGTAGTAGCCCTGTGCCATATTAGGAATCGTGGTGGTATTGGTGGGAGAGAAGGAATTGATGCCGAGTGGCTTCAATACACGGCTTTCTGCCTCTTTATAAAATGTATTACCGGTTACCTGCTCAATGATCATACCAACGAGGATGTAGTTGGTATCGGCATATGTAAAACCTTCACCTGCCGCGAAAGGAGGCTCATCATCCAATACATAACTAATAAGTTCTTTCGGTTTCCAGATACGAGAAGGATTGGCGGCTAAATCAGTCAGAAACACCTCTTTGAATTCATATCTAATAATGCCTGAAGTATGTTGAAGCAAGTTTCTAATGGTAATATCCTCTGCATTAGCCATGCGAGAATACCAGTCATTGCTTCCCAGGTATTTTGAGACCTTATCATCCAGGGATATCTTACGTTCGCTGACGAGTTGCATAATGACCGCAGATACGACCGTCTTGCCGGTACTGCCCCCATGAAGCTTGTGATTAATGGTCATGGGCACATCATTTTCCTTATCAGCCATGCCACTGGCAAAAGCATGTACCTCACCTTCTGGATCAATGTAGGTAAAAACCACGCCGGGATAGTCTGCTGCTTTCTGAATACTATCCAGTGCGGCTTGTATTTCCTGATCAGATTGCCCGAATGCGATATGAAATATGCAGACGAATGTGATGAAGAGTGAGTAGTCCTTTTTCATTTCAATTTTTGATTATATACAAAAATTGCACTACTAGATTTGCTTAAGCAAGTGAGAAATGGATGGGTGGTTAGAAAAGTATATAAAATCAATATTTCTGAGATCAGAAATAAGCTCTCATCACTTTGGTCTGTTTGACGTGTTATGCTGAGGCTCTATTGAATCCCACGGTCTCTCGATACATTTGTGGTGAAACATCCGCATGATTTTTGAAAAAGCGGCTGAAGTAGTATTCATCACTGTATCCAAGCTCACTCGCAATCATCTTGACCTGTTTGTCTGTGAGATATAACTCTCTTTTTGCCTCAATGATGATTCTGGCTGAAATAAGATCAGAAACCGTTTTATTGAAGTGTTTTTTAGTTGCTTTGGCCAATGCTTTTGGTGAAATATTGAGCATGTCTGCATAATCGCTTGCTGAATGCTTCGAGCGAAAGTGCTTTTCGATGTGTTGTTTCAGGTTTTGAAGAATGTATGGCTCAGAATCAATTGAAGAAGATATTTCAATACTTTCTGGCTGCTGCTGAACCTTTTTTCGCGAAGCAGCAATCAAAAAGATTTTAAGGTAAGAGACCAGCACCTCCTGCTGGGCCAGGTAACCATGCATCATCTCATCTTTCATTTGCTTAAGTAGTGACTGAAATTGTTTTGATACGTTATTATCCAGCTTCAGCACAGGCGAATCGTATATATTATTGAAGAGTACTCCATTACAAGCTACCGATTCGTGATGCTTATGTATACAGAAGAAATCGGGATGGAAATTTAGAGAGATACCCTGAACATGACCTTTAGCTGAGAGCATGAAAGGCTGGTAAGGAGTAAAGGCTAACAATGAATCAGGAGCCCATTGATACTCAGAAAAATCAGCTTTTACCTGACCTGAACCTTCTCTAATCCAAATTAGTGAATAGTAGTTAACTCGCTGAATATGGTCAAATCGGCTTAGGTCATCGAAAGTGAAGAGTTTCAAAGCAAGGTTCCCGTTTTGCTTATCTACCAGCGTCAGGTTTTCGTCATTGTTCAGGATGTCCATTGTGTTAAATTAATCTTCTTTCTGATTCATTTATTGATAGGTCATTGATACTTGCAAACCGCTTTTGCATCAGGCCGTTTTCATCAAATTCCCATAGTTCATTGCCATAGGCGCGATACCATTGATTATTTGAGTCTCGGTACTCATACTCAAACCGAACAGCCATTCGGTTTTCTCTAAAACCCCAAAGTTCCTTTTTTAATTTATAATCCAACTCTTTTTCCCATTTACGCTTAAGGAAAGCCTTTACTTCCTCTCGCCCATTTAGAAACTCACTTCGGTTACGCCACTCAGTGTCAATGGTATAGGCTAGACATATTTTTTCAGGATCCCGGGTGTTCCAGGCATCTTCAGCCATTTGTACTTTTAGTTTGGCAGTCTCCTCGTCAAAAGGTGGAAGAGGAGGCTTGATTTCTAGTTGACTCATAGTTGTATGATTTAGAATAAAACAAATGAGTTGCAGAAACCTGAAGGTTTTGCAACTCACTTGCCTACATTGTATTATTTGGTTTTAACAGAAGGCCATTTTGCATGAGCTGCTGCTTTTAACTTTGAGGTCTCAGCATTCCAAAGAGGGGCTGTATTGAAAGCCTCACCACCGAAATCCCCGTTGAAAAACAAATACAATTTCCCATCGATAACATCAAATGTCTCCGGGTTGATAGGGAACTTTGAATCCTTTGCTGCAACTCCCCATGCGCAATAGCCATCAAATTGAGGCAAGTACATGGTTGGGTTTTTCTTGAATGCATCCCTGTTTTTTGCATTGACAAACTGATAAGTGGCATCTTCGTATGTTGCAGTATATCTCGTGCTTCCCTTTTCTGCATTATTTGAAAAGTAAGCCACTACGTCATATCCTCCGATCGCAAGACCGTTTTCATCAACAGGTTGAACCTGAGCATGAGCAATAGTTATGCTGCCGATTAAAACAGCAATGATTAAAATGAAATTTTTCATGATTCTAGATTTTTGATGTTAGAAATTACATTCAGACTACAGCCGTGTTGTAGGCTTTCACTTCCGGAAAGTCAATTTCCGTATTGGCTGTATTGTTTATGTAGTTGGTGAAAATGTTGAGTGCTACATGAGCAACAATCTCGGCAACTTCACCTTCTGTGTACCCTGCATTTCTAATTCCTGCCACGTCTTCAGTACTAACCTGACCCTTCTTTTCTACCAGCGTTTTAGCAAATAATAAGGCCGCTTTGATTTTCTCATCGGCATGGTTTGCTTCTCTCGCTTCAGTCAAACTTTCGGGACTCATTCCCACCAGCTTTTCACCAATAAAAGAGTGAGCAGAAAGGCAGTAATTGCACGCATTTGTTTCTGCTACTGTCATTGCGATTAGCTCACCCAGCTTAGCACCAAGAGCTCCTTTTCCAAGGGATGCGCTGAGACCCAAATATCCATCCAATACGGCGGATGAGTTTCCCATTGTTCGCATCATGTTAGGAACCATTCCCAGCTTGGCATGAATGCCTTCAAATAGTTCTTTTGTTTTGCCAGAAGCTGCTTCCGGCGCAAGTGCATTTAATCGTGTCATAATTATTGAATTTTAATTTGACACAAATTTCAATGCCCCGCAGGAGTCTTAAAATGGATATTTAACGCAACCAGATGGACTATTTTCCTTGCATTGACTTCACACCCCTAATCAGTAAATAAAACGTAAGAGAAACTTCACCAATCGCAGCAGAGAAGCCAACAATGTTCGCCAGCAAGCCTTCATTTCCAGGCACCATGATATTACCAAAGGTCTCAATGAGATATCCAAAAGCTGCTAATACCATCAGGATACCGAAAATGCTTGGAAACAGATTGGATTGATAGAGTAGGACGCCAAGCAACAAGCAATGAATTCCGAAGAACGCACCTGCCAGCAAATAGCCATAATTATGTGCCTGCAAAAAGAGCATCGTCCAGGTTTCCTACTGTTCTATTCCCAATGCCGAAAGATACCCACCTGAAGTTGCTGTTTCGATGGCCATATAATGATTCAGCAGATTCAAGCTGGCAATGGCAGGGTGCGCCAGAAGCCGAAACGTGGCAGCAATGATAGCCAGTGTTTTATTTACTCCTTTCAGTAGTTGATACAGAAGAATAGCAATTACTGCATCAAGCAAAAAGGCAATGAGATCAGATGCCAGGCCTAGTCTGAACAAACCTTCTGATGCTACAATGTTAGCCAAAGTGGTTTCCGGTTCACCGGGTACAAATAAGGTGCCCCGCACATAGCCCTGGCTGAATCCGGCACAGATAATGACCAACAGGTACAGGATACCTGTTAGTCGAGCTGTTTTTTTATTGTCAGTTTCCATCACAATTAAATTAAGCTAATTCAAAAAGTTCATCCATTGGCTTCCTTACTTTCTTACGCTTTTGCGTTTGATCCTTTTCAGAACGATATCCTATGGGAGCAATGACCGAAGCATTGAGTCCAAGCTCGTCCAGTCCGAGAATGCGATTGTATGCCTGTTTATCAAATCCCTCCATTGGACAGGCATCTATCTGCCGATCGGCACAAGCTATGATGAGGTTATTCAGTGCCAGATACGTTTGCTTTTCTGACCAGCTCTTACGTTCCATGGGTTCCATTCCAGCGATACTCGACTTTATAAACTCTCCGTATTGTTTTAATCCTTTAACATCTACATTCTTTTGCGCATCAATAATCAGCTGAATGTAGTCATCCACATGCTGATCGTGATTTACGGTGTAATTACAAAATATAAATAGGTGGGAAGCATCTGTGATCTGAGCCTGATCCCACGAAGCTTTTCTTAGTTCTTTTCTGATTTCCGGGTTTTCTATGATTAATACTTTGTACATCTGTAACCCATAGGAAGAGACCGAGAGCCGGATTGCTTCCTTTAGAAAGTCTATATCTTTCCATGATACCTTCCTTGAAGGGTCAAAGACTTTCGTGGCATAGCGCCAGTTTAGTTTGTCTAATAAATTCATAGTCCTTTAGTTTTTGTGTTTAATAAATGTTTTAATGATGAAGTCTTCCCTAAACCCGGTTTTGAGATACAGGCCCTTGCCCATTTCCGAAGCTTGCAGGGTGGCATGCGTAGCACCTTTTACTCTGGCGATATTCAGCATATGAATGAGTAATTCTTGTGCATATCCCTTTCTACGCTGCGTGGGTATGACGCCCATGGAATGAATGCCAGCAATACGTGGTTGATCCAAGAAGAGGACCGCCGTTCCTACAGGAACGCCATTGTGCTTTCCAATGAAATATTCAATGAAATCTGCGGTTTTTATCACAGTCTCCACACTTATTTCATAGCCAAAAGATTCTTCAAATAGCTTAGACCAGGTTTCAGCCAAAGACTTACTTGTCACCTTCTGAAGCACTACCTGTCCTACATGGTCGGGTGCGTCCTCCAGATCCATAGACATGGCCACTTGGATGAGCTTCTCTTCAAACCCACTCATCTTCAGTATCAATTCACTTCTTTGAATGTCCTTTCCCCATATAGGAAGTGATAGTTCATTCAGGTTCCATTTGAGAAGTATATCATGAAGTGTCTGCATGTCCAATGATTTGGTGAACCACAGTTTGTTCGGCCATTCACCACTTTCAGAAATGGTTAATTGATAGCCTGGTTCTTCAATATATTGTCCGGCCAGCTGGCCTGCTGCCTCCCAAAGAGCAGTCAGATTATTAGTGTTCGCTTGTATTAAATTCATGTTATGATTTGATTAAAATGACACCCGAGATCATCACGATCAATCCTGCAATCTTCTTCAAGGTCATGGGCTCGAGTGGCATATTGAACCATCCAAAATGCCCGGCTATAGCAGCGAAGATGAGTTGTCCGGCCAGGCCAAAGCTGACCGCTGTAGAGATGCCTATTTTTGGAATGATGTAATAGAACAATGTCACAGCAAGAAAACTCAGTAGCCCTCCTGTAACCCACATATAAATAGGGATGACGCGTAGTTGATGCATACTCGGAAACTGCCGAACGGTGATCAGCACTGCGATAAGCGTGAAACTTGCCCCTATGGTCAATGCTGTGGAAGTGGCCAGCAGGGAATTGTTTAGTAGAATACCCAGGCGGGCATTTACACCGCCCTGGATAACTACCATGATTCCTACCGAAAAGGAGAGAAGTAGCAAAGTTGGATTATTCATTGTCTTATTGTTTTGATGTTGATTTGAATAGCGAATGGCCTCAAGGAAACCATTCGCTTTATAGCTATCAGGCAGGAAGTCCTTCCATGATCACTCCGGTAGACGTGGTAGCTGACAGGCGAAGTGCCTTCAGACCTTTGTACTCGTCCGAGTCGTACCAGTTTTCCGCCATTTCAAAACTTGGAAACTGAATCATGACCAGGTAACTGGGTGTTACTGATCCCTCAACCACTCGTGTTCTACCACCCAGTACCACGTACTTTCCCTGGTGTTTTTTGACCACATCAGCGACTTGGCTTTTGTAGGTTTCTAAATCCTCCGGACTGGTTACTGTGAGGTTGTCAAATAATATGTAAGCTGACATATGTTTGTTGTTTAATTTTTTTCAGAATTATTTGGATATAGGTAGTGCAATCGGACGCATTGGAGAACCGCTTGCACCTTTCAGTTTCAGAGAAGCTGCGATGAAGGCAAACTCGTATACCTCATCATTTGCAAGTTCCTCCAGGTACATCTGCTCAATGAACATCACACCTTTTTCAGCCAGCAAGTAGGTGTGTACGGGTACCCAGTTATCTGCTCGTTCTGGTGGGAAAGCTTCAAAACTGAGATTGTCTGCTCCCAGGAGCATGATTTCCTGATCTTCGATGAGCCACTTTACTGCATCAATGCTGATACCCGGATAGTTGTCGAGATAGTGATTGGCATCCTGATAAAACTCAGCCTGACCTGTGCGGATAACGACAACATCGCCAGGCTCCAACCCAATTCGCTGTTTTTTAAGTGCATCCTGAAGGTCATTGGCGGTAATCCGATAGTTGTTGGGAAGTGTCCCTTTAGATGCTTTCACGTCTATCATTACCCCACGTGCAATGATGGGAGGGATGGTTTCTGCACCGGTCTTTTTCCAGCCCTTGTCACCCAGGTGCTCTTCAGGTGTGAATCCATTCCAGATTTTTCCATTCAGCCCAAAATGGTTGAGGGCATCAATGTGTGTACCCATGTGCGTATACATGGAGATGGCATCTCCTGTGTAACTCACCTTGCGATTCATGGCTTCACCTAATCCATTGGGGTTATCCACGATTGTTCCATGTGGGGTATGCGTGAGCCAATACTGATAGCCGGGATCTCCTAATGCGTGGAAACTGGGCATGCCAACAAAGTAATCGACACTGAGATCGTAAGCTTTGCCCGAATTAATTTTTGAGAGTACGTGAAGCTGTGATGCCTCGGTCATTAAGTTCAGGGTGCCGATTTCATCTTCCGGTCCCCATG